>CAMQOJ010000068.1 GCA_947003375.1 uncultured Lachnospiraceae bacterium | reverse complement strand
ACGTGCGGGAGCTGGAGGCCTCCCCGGCCCTGCAGAACAAGGTGCGGATCTGCGGCAACCGGATCCTGGACGTGATCCTGCGCCGGTACGGGGAGATCTGCCAGGAAAAGGGAATCGGTTTCCAGGCGGACGTGCGGGACAAGTCCGTGGACTTCCTGGAGCCCGGCGACATGACTGCCCTCTTCGGCAACCTGCTGGAGAATGCTGTGGAGGCCGCGGAGGGCGTCCGGGACGCCTATCTGGAGCTCATGGTGGACGCAAGGCCCGGAAATCTGCTGGTGCTGACACTGGTGAACTCCTGCGGGGAAGCGCCCAGGAGCGATGGCAGAGGCGGCTTCCTGACCCGAAAGGCCCCCGGGGCCGGGCATGGGACAGGCATGAAGAGCATCAGGGACACAGTGGAAAAATACGGGGGCACCATACGGCAGTATTACGATGAGGAGGAGAGGCTGTTTCATACGGTGATATTGCTGAAATGATCCGGCTGCCAAAACCGGCTTATTTTTGACCGTTCATGCAAAACGGGTTGTAATCCGTCACAGGTCTGCTATACTGCAAAAAAGGCGCGGCAAAAAGCGCCTGTAAAGCGAGGGGGCGGCTTATGAGACCATTGATATCCGTTTTGATTCCCGTGTACCAGGTGGAGAGATACCTGGCCAGATGCCTGGATTCCGTCCTGGCCCAGACCTATCCCAATCTGGAGATCTGCATGGTGGACGACGGCTCCACGGACGGGAGCGCACAGATCGGACGGCGCTACGGGGAGCAGAGCGCCATACCGGTGAGCCTGACTGTGGCGCAGCACCTGGGCGTGTCCCACGCCAGGCAGAGGCTCCTGGAGCAGGCCAGGGGCGAATATCTTTTCTTTCTGGATTCCGACGACTTCTTACATCCCCGGACAATCGAGACCCTTTATGGGCTGGCGGTGCGGCATGGGGCGGACATCGTACAGTGCAAGATGGGGCACACCGGCGAGGACGCCATGCCTCCCATGGACATAAACAATCCGGACGAGCGGGTCTATCCTGACAGGGAGCAGGTCATGGTGGCATTCCTAAGCGCCGACTCTTCCCTGCGGGTCATGCTGGCGGGCAAGCTGTACAGGCGGGAAATGCTTCAGGGCATCCGGTTCCCTGTGGGCAGGATTCATGAAGACGAAGCCGTCATGCACCGCATCATGGACAGGGCGGAGGCGGTGGTGACGACGGACCTGCCCTTATACCGTTACTATACCAACCCGGAGAGCATCACAAAGGGGAGCTTTTCCCATGCCAGATATGACGCCCTGGATGCCAACCTGGACAGAATCCGCTACTGCCATTCTCAGGGATATGTGTTCTTCGCGCAGATGAACTGCCTGTATTACTGCGTCAACTGCCTGGATCTGTACCGCCGCACCATGCTGGAGATCAGTCCCGCGGACCCGCATCTGCCCTGGCTTCTGGAGAAATACCGGGCCATGGCGGCGTATTTCATCTCCACCGGGCTTCCGGAGCCAGAGCTTGCGCAGACCCTGGAGGGCTGGATGGAGGATCCCATGGCCGGGGAGCTGCCCAGCTATTTCGCCACCGTGAAGGAATACTGGCGCATGGGAAAAGGGGAGCTGGGATCCAAAACCTGACGGGGATATGCCCTGCCTGGAAGCTTGGGCGGGGCTTAAGGATGCAATCGTCCCGGAGCATGCCGCGCGGGGCGTCTTGGATGAAAACAGGAGATTCAACGAATATGGAAAACACGCTTCTACGGTTCTACATGGACAACAGAAAACACCTCCCGGGCATCGTCTTCATCGTAGGCATATCGCTGCTCTCAGGCATCCTGAAGATGCTGTCGGCCACCTACTGGGGGCGGGCGGTGGACTACGGCATCGCCGGCATGGTGGAGGAGATGCTCGCCGCGGCGGTGCTGATGGCTGTATTCATCCTGGCGGACTGCGTCCGCACGGCCCTGCACTACCATATCATCGGCCGCGTCACCGAGGACATGTTCCTGGAGGTCAGGACAAAAGCCTTTGAGAAGATTATGAGAGGAGACGTGGCGGTGCTGGAGAGCCGGTTCCGCACCGGGGACATAGCAGTGCGGCTTAACGATGACATCGACTTTCTCAGCATCTTCTCCGCCAGCCATCTCAGCGATTTCTCCAGACGGATATTTTCCGCGCTGTTCGGCCTGGTGGCCTGCATCTTCCTGTCCTGGCAGATGTCCGTGGCCTACCTGGTGATCCTGCCTCTCTCCCTGTGGATGGTCAGCGCCATCAGCAGACCCGTCCAGGCCCAGTCCAAGAGCTCCATGGACGACACCGGCGCAGCCATGGGGCTTGCGTCCGACATGATAGCCGGGGCCCTCACCGTGAAAGCCTTCGCGGGGGAGGAGGTGCTGGGGCAGCGCTTCGACAGGGCCATCGACAGGGCTTACGGCCAGAAGGTGAAATCCGAGAAGCTGGCCATGAAGATGACAGGCGTCAAATATGTGGCCACCGTGATGCAGACCATGTGCCTGTTCCTGGTGGGCTCCTACCTGGTGTCCGGGGGGAAGCTTGGCGCGGGGGCATTCATCTCTTTCGTGACATTGAGCAGCTATATCACCGTGGCTCTTGAACACTCGGATTACATGCTGCTCTGCGCCAGGAAGGCCATGGCCTGCGCGCTGCGGTATTACGAGGCTGTCGATATCCCCGATGAATGGCAGGGGGTGGCGCGGAAAGGGCAGAATGAGGTTCCCTGTGAGGCCGGGAACCTGTACTTTTCCTATGGCACGGGTGGCGCTGCGGCTGAAGGAGGGAATGCTGTCCACGGCGGCAGCGGGGCAGGGCCTGCACTGGCGGACTTGAGTCTCAGGATTCCAAGGGGCAGGAAGGTGGCGATTGTGGGAGCCAGCGGCTGCGGGAAATCCACCTTAATCAAGCTGATCTGCCGGTTCTACCTGCCCGGAAAAGGGAACCTTGCGCTGTTCGGGGTGGAAGCCGCCGACTGGGAGGCGGGAGCCCTCAGGGAGCATATGGCCATCGTGACCCAGGATGCGGTGCTGTTCGACGGAAGCATCTATGAGAATGTCGCCTACGGCAACCCTGCCGCCACCAAACAGGACTGCGAAGACGCCCTGAAGGAGGTGGCCCTGTGGGACTTCGTCAGCAGTTTCCCGGAGGGCATGGACCATGCCATAGGCGAGGGAGGCAATTCCCTGTCCGGGGGCCAGAAGCAGAGGCTGTGCATCGCCCGGGCCATGGTGAAGAAAGCGGACCTTGTGCTCCTGGACGAGGCCACCTCCGCTCTGGACTTCCAGACGGAGCGGGAGGTGCAGGACGCGCTGGATAAGCTGCTCGCGGGCCGGACTGCCGTGATCATAGCCCACAGGCTGAGCACCGTGCAGAACGCGGATTATATCTACTGCATGGACCGGGGCCGGGTGGCGGAGGAAGGGACGCCGAAGGAACTGTTGGAGAAAAAAGGATTGTACTACGAGATGTGCAGGCTGCAAAGCGTGTAGGCTTCCGGGGGCGGCTTCTTTCCCCTGCCCTTCGGGAAGCCCCGGCTGGCCCTGCCCTGCACCATGGATGCGTGAAAAAGGATGGATTTTTATGAAGAAATCGATGTTCGGATTATATATCAGAAGCTTCTCCTATCTGGGCCCGGCCCGGAAGCGATATCTGTGTGGCCTGGCCCTGGGCGCCTTTGAGCTGGCAATCCTGTTCTCCATGCCTTACATCAATCAGGAACTCATCGATATCGTCACAGGGGCCAGCCAGGGCAATATCATACTGACCCTGCTGTGCATGCTGGCCATGTTCCTGCTGCTGGTGCCGCCGGTGGTATACGGCAAATATCTGCAGGCCGCCTCCGCCGCCCAGGGCACGGTGCGGCTGCGCAAGCTCCTCTTCCGCCATATCCTCCATATGCCAAGCGGGGCACTGGCCCGGTACAGGATCGGCGATTACATCACCCGCCTTACCAGCGATGCGGAGGGGGCCATGGCAGTGTTCAATACCTTTCTGGTGGTGCACCTGATCCGGTTCGTGGTGGTCTTTCCGATCACCCTTGGGATGCTGCTGGCTGGGGACTGGCATATCGCGGTGGCGGGGGTGGCATACAGCGGCATCAACATGGCGCTGTCCCTGTACCTGAATCCGCTGGCAAAGCGGCTGGAGAGGAGGGCCAAAGCGGAGATAGCCGGTTCCGCCTCCTTCCTGATAGAGGCCCTGCGCTCCATACCCGTGATACGGGTGTTCGCCCTGCAGGGGGTTCTGGCCGCCCGATACAGAAGGGTCTGCGGCGTGATTCGGGAGAAGCGCATGAAGAGCCAGACCGTTATGGGCATCACCTACGGCACCGTGGACTTCTTCGCCCAGTCTGCCCAGGCGGTGGGCTTCATCGTGGGGATCCTGCTGGCGGGCAGCGAGATGACTCTGGGGAAAGCGGTGTTCCATGCCACGCTGATGAGCATGATGGGGGATTCCGTCTTCCGGCTGAGCAGTTTCCTGCTGCTGTCCCAGTCGCGCCTGGTGGCCATGGAGCGGGTCTTCCATCTGTTGGACCAGCCCCTGGAGGACCTGGAGAAGGGCGGCAGGGAGCTGCGCATGGAGGGGGATATCGCGGTGGAGTTCCGGAATGTGGGATTCTCCTATGACGGCGGGATGGCTGAGGCTGAGTCCAGGGAGTGCAGTGGGCCTGCGACAGGGCCTGCAACGGCAGGAATGCCCGAGGTCGGGGCCAGGGAAGCCGATGGGCCTGGGCCGAAGGGGCGTGGGGCAGGGATGGCTGATGCTGAAGCCAGGGAGTGCAGCGGGCCTGCGACAGGGCCTGCAACGGCAGGAATGCCCGAGGCCAAGACCGGAGAAGCCGATGCGCCTGGGCATGGGCCAAAAGAGCGCGGTACAAGGGTGATAGAAGGCCTGAATCTGGTCCTGCGCCGGGGAGAGCATTTGGCCATCGTAGGCGGCTCCGGCGGCGGGAAGTCCACGGTAATCAAACTGATGGAGGGATTCTACGGGCCCACGGAGGGGGAAATCCTCTATTTCGGCCAAAAAGGCACCGGGCTCTCCCTGGCGGCGATCCGGGAGCTCTTCGCCTATGTGCCCCAGGAGTGCACCCTCTTCGACGGCACCCTCCGGGAGAACATCGCGCTGGGAAAGCCGGACGCCAGCCAGGCCCAGATAGAGGAGGCGGCGAAGATGGCGGATATCCACGACTTCATCGTAAGCCTTCCCAGGGGCTATGAGTCCCAGGCGGGCGAGCAGGGAGGACAGCTCTCCGGGGGCCAGAGACAGCGCATCGCCATCGCCCGGGCCATCCTGAAGGGCGCGCCCATCCTCCTTCTAGACGAGGCCACCGCCGCCCTGGACTCCGCGGCGGAGCGGGAAGTGCAGCAGTGCCTGGACCGCCTCGCCCATTCCCTGACCACCGTCACCGTGGCCCACACGCTCTCCACCATCCGGAACGCCCACCGCATCCTGGTGATGGAGGGCGGCAGGATCGTGGAGGAGGGTGACTTTCAGGGGCTGCTGGAGCGCCGGGGGAGGTTCTGGGAGCTGTA
Organism: uncultured Lachnospiraceae bacterium; assembly: GCA_947003375.1. GTDB lineage: Bacteria > Bacillota > Clostridia > Lachnospirales > Lachnospiraceae > Acetatifactor. The sequence goes on along the minus strand of CAMQOJ010000068.1, from coordinate 7,159 downwards.
TGAGAGCCAGCGGCATGGGGGCGGGACTGGAGTGGAAGAAGATTGTTCCGGAGCATGATTCAGGCGCGGAAGCCCTGCCGAAAGCGGGGCGAGCCGTCAGTCCAGAATCCGGTTCATCCTTCGGTAAGCCTCCGGCGAGCAGCCCACGTGCTTCTTGAAGGTCTTGCAGAAGGTGGTGCTGTCCTTGAACTTCAGGAGCTCCGCGATGTTATAGATTTTCAGGTCCGTATTGGCCAGGAGCTTCTTGGCCTCCGCCAGGCGCAGGTTCGTGGCGTACTGCGTGATGGACTGCTTCGTCAGCTGCTTGAAGAGATGGGAGGCGTAGGAGTAGCTGATGTGGAGCGCCGCGCACAGGTTCTCGGGCGTGACATGCTCCCAGGACAGAAGCTGATTGTTGATATATTCCGTCATCAGATATATGGTGGAATCTGTCTGCACCACTGCGGACGCGGGGCGCGGGGGCGTGTGGAGCAGAGAGAGGAGGCGGATCGTATAGCTTACGATGTCCGCCTGGACCGTCAGGTCCGGATCGCCGCTGGAGAAGCGCTGGAAGGCCTTCTGGAACATCGCATCGGCCAGCTGCGCCTCCTTCTGCGCCGGAGGGAACGGGTATATACAGCCGCCTTTGCGGTACAGCTCCTCGTACAGCGCAGAGAAATCACATAACTCACAGATCTGCCGGAAGCGCTTGAAGGAGAGGATGATTTTGCTCCGGTTGTAGCTGTCCACATTGGAAGGGTTGGAATAATGGGTCTCCATGGCATTGACGATGAGAAGCGTCCCCGGAGCAATCGGGAAGATATGGTTCCTGACGATGAAATATCCTCCCTTGGACCAGAACTGGAGTATTTCAATACAGTCTTCACGATGAGGCTTTGCGCTTCTCAAATCATAGCCGATAGTCTGGTATTCTAATTCATAGATATAATTCATTTTGCATCTGTCCATTCATTACCCTGTATCTGCCTGAAACCGGTCTTTGGTAACTTCTCTTACCGAAAAGCAGAATTGGCACATTTTTATAACCGTTATTTGCATTTACTTATAGCCTATCTGTTGATAGAATGTAGAAACAAAGTATGGAAAACATGCACAATTCAATTGCCCGATTGCAGAGAAGAGCAGTCAAAATGTGATGATTCATTGCCTGATTCCGATTTGATATTATATCATAATAACATTTATCGCTGTAAAATGCAAGACTGCTGTCATTGTTAAAATGTGCCAAAACTAATATTGTCAGAAGTGTTTTTCAGAATTTGTGCAGAAACTACAGATGGAAGAACAAAAGGAGGAGAGACATGAAAAAAAGACTATTATCATTGACTCTGTCATTGGTGGTGGCCACGTCCATGCTTGCCGGCTGCGGGCAGGGGGCTGATGGGGGGAGCGGCAGCTCCGGTAAGGAAGAGGAGCAGACAGAGGCAGGCGCTTCCGGCGACGCCCAGGAGAGCAGCGCTTCCCCGGAGGAGGACGCCTCTGGGGCGAGCATCTCCGAGACGGAGGATACCCCCGGGGAGGAAAAGCAGGAGATCACCTGGCTGGGCTATTACACATCCAATATCACCGTCACGGAGAATTCATGGGCGGAGCAGCTTCTGGAGGACACCTTCAATGTGGAGATCAATCCCATTACGGATGTGACGGCGGAAAACATAGAGATGTATGTGGCCTCCGGCGACATTGCGGACGTGACATGCTTCAGCTACTGGTTCAATCTGGACAAGAACTATCTCTACGACCAGGGCATGATCCGGGAAATTCCGGAAGAGTGGCTGTGGGAGTATTATCCCACGGGCATGAAGATTTACTCAGAGTGGCTGGGCGAGGACTTCTTCCAAAACGGCGGGCACCTGATAGACGGCAAATGCCTGTACACCCCTTACGTGGAGGGCAAGACGATCAGCACGGCATGCCTGGTCTACCGGAAGGACTGGATGGAGAAGCTGAACATGACGGAGCCTACCACCCTGGATGAGCTGCACGACCTTCTGTACGCCTTCACCTACAACGATCCGGACGGCAATGGGAAGGACGACACTTACGGCATCGACGTCATATATAACTGGAGGGGCATGTGGCCGATCTTCGGAGCCTTTGGCATCTCCACCCCCAACCAGTATAATGTGAGGGAGGACGGCACTGTCTATCTCAACGGCGCATTGGAGGACTACCGCACTGCCCTTGGCATCCTGAAGGAGTGGTACGACGAGGGCATCATCCATCCGGAATGCATCACGGATGACCGCGCCGCCGTGCGCACCAAATGGGCAAACGGCACAGTGGGCACCATGGTGGACTCCCAGACCTGGTTCTACTCCTTCCGCGGGGCCTCCAGCATCCTGGCCATGGCGGAGGATGTGTTCGGGGAAGGCACTGTGGACGTGATGTCGGCGCTGACCAGCGAATACGGGGACGGCACGATCTACTCCAACTGCAACTATCCCAACGCGGCGGGCGTGGCATCCCTTCTCTTCGGCGCCAACGCTACGGACGAGCAGGTGATCGCCGTATTGAAGATGCTGGAGGGCATGGCCACGGACCATGAGCTGCTGACCAAGATGCTCTATGGCGAAGAAGGTGTGGACTACACCATGGTGGACGGCCAGCTCTGCGTGAATCCGGAGCTGACGGTTGCGGATAAGGCGGAGAAGGGGATCGACTTTACCTTCTACGCCGTGGGGGCCACGGATCCCTACATGGAGACCCTGACCTTCTCCCAGCGGGACAAGGAGAATATAGACAAGTCCAATAGTTGGCCCACCCTGCCCATGACCAATTTCGACTGCCCTGTCAATGCGGCCAGAGACCAGTACCAGAGCGAGGTCAGCAAGGTAGTCAGCGAATATTACACGAATGTCTTGCTTGGCTCCGACAATCTGGAGGACGGATGGGACAGATACCTGCAGAATCTTGACAATGCAGGCCTGGGCAAGATCATTGCGGAGTATGAGGAGCGGATGAAATAGGCAGGATAGATTCTGAGAGAAGGTGTTCTGTGCGCACGGGATCGCTTCCAAAGGGTTCCGTGCCGCTTCTTTTGGGAATCGCGGGAATCAGGCGTGAAGAAAGGAAAATATTGCGTGAGGATAACGAAAAAGAACAAGGCGGGGACAGCCGGGCAGGGGCTGCTGAAAAGAATCTATAAGAACAGGGCTTATTATCTGCTGCTGCTCCCGTTCATGATATTTCTCTTTGTTTTCAGATACAAGCCCATGTATGGAATCGTACTGGCCTTCAAGGATTTCAAAATCCGGGAGGGGATCATGGGGAGCCCCTGGGCGGGCCTCAAATATTTCAATCAGTTGTTCGAGGCGGCGTCCTTCTGGGAGGTGCTGTCGAACACATTGATCATCAGCCTGATGAACCTGGCGTTCAGCTGGCCGGTGCCCATTGTCCTTGCGATTTTCATCAGTGAGATCGGCAACCGGCGGGTCAGGAAGGTCTTCCAGACCGCATCCTACCTGCCCCATTTCATCTCCTGGGTCATCGCCGCGTCCCTGATTACGGATGTGCTGGCGCTGAACGGCCCGATCAATGCCCTCCTGGGGATGGTGGGCCGGGGGCCGGTGTACTTCCTGGCGGATTCCAATGTCTTCCGGGGCGTGCTGATACTGACCAATATCTGGAAGGGAGCGGGATGGAGCGCGATCATCTACATCGCGGCGATCACGGCCATCGACCCGAACCTGTATGAGGCGGCGAGGGTGGACGGCGCGAAGAAGCTGCAGGAAATCTGGCATATCACGCTGCCGGGCATCCGCAGCACGATCCTGACCCTGTTCATCCTGGAGATCGGGAAGCTGCTGTCCTCCAATTTCGACCAGATTTTCAATCTCTATTCGCCTGCCGTTTACGATGTGGCAGATGTGCTGGATACTTATACGTACCGCCAGGGCCTGGAGAGCTTCAACTTCAGCTATGCCACTGCCGCAGGGTTCTTCCAGAACGGCATCGGCTTTGTCCTGGTAATTATTTCGAACATTGTGGTGAAGCATTTGAGCTCGGGGGAGGAAAGCTTATGGTAAAGAAGAAAAAACCGCAGATCATCACTTATCTGGTGATAGCTGTCCTGATGTTCGTCTTCGTCTACCCCTTCTGGCAGACGATCGTGCTCTCCTTTTCCGACAAGATTTACGCAAATGCCCCCGGCTTCAAATTCTGGCCAAAGGAGTTCTGCCTGGATGCGTACAAGGCCATTTTCGCGGACAACTCCATCTTCATCGGCTACGCGAATACGATTTGGCGTACGGTGGTGGGAACGGCCCTGACGGTATCCGTCACCTACCTTGCGGCCTTTGCCATGAGGCACAGGGGGATACCGGGATGGTCGCTGATTAATTTCCTGATCGTCTTTACCATGTTCTTCGGGGGCGGCATGGTGCCCACCTATTTGAACATCAAGGAACTGGGCCTCCTCAACACCCGCTGGGTCCTGGTGCTGCCAGGGGTGGCCGGGGCGTGGAATTTCATCATCATGCGGAATTTCCTGAGCAGTATAGACAAGGAGATGGAGGAGGCCGCCTATATCGACGGGGCCAATACGTTCCAGATCATGCTCCGGGTCATCCTGCCGTTGTCCAAGGCAGTGATCGCGGTCATCGCTCTGTGGGCGGTGGTGGGCCACTGGAACGCGTGGTTCGACTCCATGGTCTATGCCAACGGGAAGAACCTTCTGGTATTGCAGACAGTGGTGCGCCGCCTCATCGACACGGGAGACGAACTGACGGCCAGCGGGAATGCCGCAACCATGGCGGACATTACACCGGAGACGGTCCGTGCCGCCACTGTCATGGTGGCAACGATTCCGATCCTCATGGGGTATCCCTTTGTGCAGAAGTATCTGGTACAGGGAACCATGGTGGGCGCGGTGAAAGGCTGAGCGGCTTTGTGGAATGGTTTTAGAGAATGGCTTTAGAAAATGGCTTTATGGAATGGCATTACGATAAGAGAGGAGAACTGATATGCCAGGGAAGATACGTACCGTTGAAGAAAAGGTGCTGTTCAGGAAAGGGACGGGAGGATATCTGTATTACCGGATTCCCGGCATCCTGCCTGTCCGGGACGCATTGCTTCTGGTCCTGGAGGCGCGCAACAGTAGGCTGGGAGACTGGGGGGACATCGATATCCTGATCCTGCGCAGGGAGCGGGACGGAGAGCTAAGCCAGGTGCACAGGATCGGCGAGTCCACCCTGCCGCCTGACGGAACCATGCGCACCTACAACAATCCGGTGCTGATTCCGGACGGGGAGAGAGTGCACCTGATCTACCACAAAAACTATGAGCGGGCCTTCCTGATCACCAGCCTCGACGATGGGAAGACCTGGAGCGAGGCGAAAGAGATTACGGAGAGCTACCGCCGGTTCCCCTATGAATGGAATGTCTGCGCCACAGGCCCCGGCCATGGAATCCGGACCGGGACAGGCCGCCTGGTGGCCCCGGTCTGGCTGGCCTTGGGGGAAGTGTCCCGGGACGGGATGACCCGTGCCCACGCCCCCAGCGTGGCGGGCGCGATCTACAGCGACGACCATGGAGAGACATGGCAGGCGGGAGCGTTGGCCCAGGGGCTGGCAAACGGCAACGAGACCACGGTGGCGGAGACGGAAGACGGTAAACTGTTGTTCAACTATCGCAATACAGATGAGTGCAGGAGGCGCGCCCTGGGGCTGTCCTGTGACGGGGGCGAGAGCCTGGAGTCCAGGTGGTTCTGCGAAGAGCTGGTGGATCCGAGGTGCTTTGGCAGCATGGTTTCCACGGCGGAGGGAATCCTGTTCGCCAACTGCGAGGATGCCGAAAGGCGGATCCATCTGACTGTGAAGCGGTCCCGGGACAATGGGGGCAGCTGGGAGAAGGTCTGGGAGGTGGACTCCGTGGGAGGATATCCGGATATCGCCGAGGCGGACGGGAAGGTGTACCTGTTTTATGAGCGCCAGGAAGGCGATGAGATCGGGGAGCTGGTGCTGGCAGCAGGGGTCTGGGACAGGGAAGCGTGACAAAGTGAAATCGTTAAGCAGTATAATATACAGGGGAAAGGTTGGACAGACCATGAACGAAAAATTCAAGGGAATATTTCCGGCATTGCTGACGCCGTTTGACGGACAGGGCCGGGTGGACACAGAAGTGCTTGGCAGGCTGGTGGACTATAACCTGCAGAAGGGAGTGGACGGATTTTATGTGGCAGGCAGTACGGCGGAGGTGTTCCTGCTGGATGCGAAAGAGCGCCTGGCCGTCATGGAGGCCGTCAGCAGCCGCGCCGGAGGGAAATGTACCCTGATTGCGCACATTGGCTGCATTTCCACGAAGCAGGCGATTGAATATGCCAGGGAGGCAAAGGAGATGGGCTATGACGCGATCTCCTCCGTGGCTCCTTTCTACTACAAATTCAGCTTTGAGGAGATCCGGAGGTATTACTTCGACATTGTGGACGCGGTGGACCTGCCCATGCTGATCTACAATTTCCCGGCCTTTTCCGGGGTGAACCTGACCACGGACAATATCAGGGAATTCCTGGCGGACGACAGGTTCCTGGGGGTGAAGCACACTTCTTCGGATTTCTATGCCCTGGAGCAGTTCAAGGCGGGCTTCCCGGACAAAATCGTCTACAACGGCTATGACGAGATGTTCCTGGCAGGGCTGTCCATGGGGGCGGACGGTGGCATCGGCAGCACTTTCAACTTCATGGCTGAGAAATATATGGAGATCCGCAGGCTCTTCCAGGAGAATGACATGTCCGCGGCACAGGCCCTCCAGAGGGAAGTCAACACAATCCTGCGGGCGCTGGTGGAAGTGGGCGTGATGCAGGGGGAGAAGGCAATCATGGAGGGGCTGGGCTTTCCGCTGGGGCAGGCCCGGTCTCCCTTCGCCCCTCTGAGCGGGGCGCAGAAGGAGAAGCTGCTGCGCCTGGCGCTTCCTACATTGCAGACAGCTGTGTAATCTTCCGTTTCAGGAACCGCCATGTGGAAAACCGCCTGAAAATAGAAATTTTAGTTGCGAAAGACGTGCTTACTGGCTATAATGGGTTTATGACAATAGAATCCTGTCTTGGATTCTATTGTAGATCACAGGCAATAGAATCCTGTCTTGGATTCTATTGTAGATCACAGGCAATAGAATCCTGTCTTGGATTCTATTGTAGATCACAGGCAATAGAATCCTGTCT
>CAMQOJ010000067.1 GCA_947003375.1 uncultured Lachnospiraceae bacterium | reverse complement strand
CACGAGTCTCTTCGTCGGCAGCGTCAGATGTGTATAAGAGACAGCTCCATGACAGGATTCCGGGGGAGAGCGCGCCCGGGGCAGGGGAAAAGCCCTCCTGCGCGGAGCTCCTGGCAGCAGCCGTGACCATGCTGGAGGCCCCTTACCTTCTGGACATCCGGAGGGCGGGCAGCAGGGAGTGGCTGGAGCAGTGGGACATCCGGCTCCTGTCCGTCCTGCGGGCCGCGGATGCGGAAGGGTACATCAGCCAGTCCGTCTACGGAGAGGAAGACTACATCGGCACTGACCTGGAGGAGTTCACCAGCGCCAGGCGCAGGACCAAGGTGCGCCTGTCCTTCCTGCGCCTGCTCCGTCCTCAGCGCCTGCATCCCGCATTGAGGGAAGAGCTGGAACAGTATCTGCGCAGCCTGACCAAGGGCAGGTCCACGGAAGAGACCTGGCAGGTCATCCGGCAGGAGCATGGCGGCCATCGGGAGCACTACAGCCTGTTCGCGCAGCTTGGCTGCATCACGGAGGACAACTTCCAGGGAATTTTAGAGGACATGGGAGAGGACAACCCTGAGATGAAGGCCTTTTTCCTGCAATATGCAGAAGAGCGGCGCGGAGGCGCCCTGGATTTCTTCCAGAGCCTGGAGCTTTGACAGCAGCCGGAGCCGCGCCATGAATTCAAAACAGTTGGGCCGCGCTCCGGAATCCGCAGGGATTCGAGGAACATTCGTTCGAAAAGGGCGGGCACGGCATCAGAGACGGACAGAGAGGAGGCATTGTGCCCATTGAAACGGAACAGGAATAGAAAGGGAAACGGCAACCGTTTTGCCGGGGCGGAGGTTTCTACGCTGCGCAGTTATCTGCTGGCCGGCTGGGCGATGGCGTCATGCCTGGTGCTGGCGGTCTTTCTGGTCTACGGTATCTATGCCATCCTCCAGGTCACGGAGGAGCTGGCGAAAGGCAACCAGATGGTGGCCAGCCATTATGCGCTGCAGCTGAACAAGGACATCGATTCCATGAAAGGCTATGTGAACCGGGTCTATAGCGAGAATGCACAGTACCAGACGCTGAAGCGCCCATACCTGCAGGAGACGGAGTGGTACAGTGCCGCCTACTACCTGGCCAATGATATGGAAGGACGGGCGGGCAGCATTGACTATTTCGGAGGCGTTTTCTTTTATGATGCCTGGAAAGACACGCTGCGCAGCCGATACAGCGAATTCCCCCACGCAGGCGACATTTACCGCCTGAACCTCTGTCTGAAATCCTATTTGATGGAAATCGGGGATACAGTCTGCCACGAGGGCTTTTTCGAGTATGAGGGGGAGGGGTATCTTGTCTATGTAAGGGGGGTCAGGCAGAAGCTGTTGGGGTTCGTCCTGAATCTGACCAATTATTTTGCCCATCAGGACGGGCTGGAGCTTGTCTTCTGTGACAGTGAAAGGGTGCTGGAGACGATCGGCCCCATTCTGTCAGGATCCCGGGGAGCGGAGCTGGCAGAGTCCGTCCGGAAAGGGCAGATCCTGCAGGGAAGCGGCATCGTGGTGGCCACGGAGCCTATAAACTTCCGGCAGATGCGTCTCGCCGTGATCCAGGAGACGGGAGGGATGCGGGCGCTGGTGGGCAGCTGGGAATTCTGGCTGCTGTTCATCCTCATCCCGCTTATCCTGGTGGGGGTCCTGTTCAGGATCCGGCATTTGTTCAGCCATACCCTTGTGTGGCCCGTGGAGCATCTGGCCAGTCGGCTGGACAGAATGAAAGAGAACAAAAAGGCTGGCGAATATCCGGAGACGGAGGGGACAAAAGTCCGGGAGCTGTTGGAAATCAACCACAGACTGGACGAAATCGTGGAAGAGATGCAGCATATGCAGCAGGAAAAGTATAAGAAGGAGATGGAGGCCAATGCGGCTAAGCTACAGTATTATCAGCTGCAGGTGAATCCCCATTTTTTCATCAACTGTCTCAATATCATGGATTCCCTTCTGGCGGATGGGGACGTGGACACGGTGCGGCGCATGATCCGTTGGCTTTCGGAGCATTTCCGCTATGTCTTCCAGAGCCAGGAAAGCCTGGTGACAATAGGGGAAGAGCTGAAGGAAGTGGAGGCCTACTGCCATATCTATATGGTAAGGGGAGAGATGCCCATCCTGATCCTGCAGGAAGTGGAGCGGGAGCTGCTGGACTGCCGCGTGCCCATCCTGGCGATCCAGACCTTTGTGGAAAACGCTGTAAAGCATGCAAACAGACCGGGACAGATCCTGTCCGTGGAGGTGGCGGTAAAGGAGCTTGAGAGGGAAGACGGGCTGTATATCAGCATCCGGATTTCGGATAACGGGAAAGGCTATCCGGAAGAGAGGCTGGAGGAGCTGAACGCTCCGGTGACAGAATTCCGCTACCATTCCCGGCATGTGGGGATTGATAATGTAAAATACCGCATTTACCTGATGTACGGGGAGAGGGCGCAGCTGTTCTTCTATAACGGGCCCTCCAAAGGGGCGGTGGCCGAGCTGCTTCTGCCCAAAAGGGAGGAGCGCTCTGGATGAGGGAGTCCTGGCCGCTGCAGGGGCGGATGGCAGGGAATATCAGAAAATGCGGCAGCCGCAGTCAGATTTTGCATATTCTTTCATATCGTCATTGCGTAGAATAGAAACATCAGGAACCGCCGGAGCGGTTCGGTAAAGGAGGAAAACGATATGAAAAGGAAATGGATCGCGCTGCTTCTGACAGCGGCCATGACGATTTCCATGGCTGCCTGCGGAAATGACTCCGGCAGCGGAGAGAGCGCTTCCGGAGGCGGGAAAGAGAATTCCGAGGCGGACGGAGGACAGGCTGGAGACGGCGGGGAAGCCGAAGGCGGAGGAGAATCCGCAGAAGGAGCGGGTTCCGGCGAAGCTGCGGCCGGGGAGGATCCGTCCCAGTGGCCGGTGGTCTCCATCATGTATCCCGTGCCCAATGAACTGCCCGCTGAGGCCAGCGTGGAGAAGGCCCTGAACGAATACCTGGTGTCCATCAATGCTGGCGTACAGGCGGATATCGTGCAGATGAACTTCGGAGACCTTTCCACCCAGCTGACGCTGGCCCTCACGGACAATACGAACCCCATAGACCTGTTCTGCTGGAGGTTCTATTCCACAGTGGACGGCTGTGTGAAGAACGAGCAGTGCATTTCTCTTGAGCCCTATCTGGAGGAGTACGCGGATATGTGGGCGACTTTCCCGGAGCGGGTGCTGATGACCCAGCAAATCGACGGCGTACAGTACGCGGTGCCCTCCGTGGACAGCTATGGCACCTATGAGGTATACATGCTGCGCAAGGACGTGGCTGAGGACCTGGGGATCGCGGACAGGGACGGCGAGGAGATCACGCTGGAGGAAATGACCCAGATCATGAAGGATGCAAAAGCCATCCATCCGGAATACGCATATATGATCAATACCAACGACGATCCCGTGCAGGGGCTTGACAGCCTGGGCAATGGGGACTGGCTGGGCGTGCTGCTGAACCGCGGCGTGGGAACCAATGAAATCGTCAATTATTACGAGACGGAGGAATTCAGGGATTACTGTTATCTGATGAAGGAGTGGAATGAGGCGGGGCTGCTGTGCGATGATCCTCTGAACAATTCCATGACCATAGAACAGTATAATAACGGTGTGGCGGCAGGCTGCTATGTGGGCGGCTACAGTGCGGATTACATCAAGGCCCTGGTCTCTTATTCCGATGAGAGCGTACAGTACAAGCTGACCGACCTGGTGGGCACCAGCGCATCGGTGCTGGGCGGCTGGATGATTTCCTCCATCTGCAAGAATCCGGACGCGGCCATGAAAATGCTGTATCTTATGACTATGGACGAGAATGTGGCCCGGTTCATCATCCTGGGCGTGGAAGGGGAGACCTATACCGTGGACGAAAAGGGCATTGCAAGATACCCTGAAGGGATAGACTCCAAGACCTCCACATGGAACCTGACTTTCCCCTGGTACTGGCCGAACCAGTGCCTGAGCCTCCCGCTGGAGACAGAGTTCACCGGCTACTACACGGACATGCTGGACGCGCCCAACCACGCACAGTTCTCCAATGCCATGGGATTCGTCTTCGACAGCGCGAGCGTATATGACCAGATGGCCGCGTGCACCACGGTGGTAGCGGAATACAGGCCGGCCCTGCTGTATGGTCTGGTGGATGTGGACGAATATCTGGAGAAATTCAATCAGGAACTGAAGGATGCCGGAATCGACGACATCATTGCGGAGGAGCAGCGACAGTTCGATGAATTTCTGGCGGGACTGGAGGATTGATACGGTAAAAGGAGGGCCGCCCTGCAGACGCAGACAGAAGAGGACGGCTTCCGGAAAGATTGTCGGCTGCGGTTAGGCGCAGCCGGCAATTTTTAGAAAGGCAGGGGTCATGATGCAAAAAGCAAATAAGATACAGAAAAATCCCGGAACCAAAAAGCAGACAGCCAAAAGGCTGCGCAAGTATATGCCGCTCTATCTGCTGTCGCTTCCGGGCTTTATCTATCTGATCATCAACAATTATCTGCCCATGGGGGGACTGGTTCTGGCATTCAAAAAATACAGCTTTGCCAAGGGAATCGTGGACAGCCCCTGGAACGGGCTGCAGAATTTTACGTTCCTGTTCGGCTCCAAATGGGCGAAGATCATGTTCCGCAACACCATCTGCTATAACCTGGCATTTCTGATTCTGGGCACGGCATTTGCGATTTTTGTGGCGATTCTGCTGAGCGTGATCGGACGCAAGCTGGTAAAGCAGGCGTATCAGACATTGATTCTGATCCCCCATCTGGTGAGCACCGTTCTGATCGGTTATCTGGTATTCGCATTCCTCTCGGAAAAGAACGGCTTCGTCAACAATGGGATTCTGGCACCGCTGGGGATGGATCCGGTGAGCTGGTACACCAAGGCAGGCTACTGGCCGGTAATCCTGGTGCTGGTGCAGCTGTGGCGCAGCTTCGGGTTCCAGAGCATCGTCTACTTTGCTACGATCATCGGTTTTGACAAGGCATATTATGAGGCGGCGGTGATGGACGGCGCGTCAGTCTGGCAGCAGATCACACGGATTACGCTGCCGCTGTTGAAGCCTACGGTGATCATTTTGACCATCATGGCGCTGGGGAGGATGTTCGCTTCCGATTTCGGTCTGTTCTATCAGGTTCCCCAGAACAGCGGCATGCTCTACTCGACCACCACCACCATCGACACCTTCGTCTACCGCACGCTGATGCAGGATCATGATGTGGGCAGGTCTTTGGCGGCAGGCTTCCTGCAGTCGATTCTGGGCTTCATCGTGGTCATGATAACCAATATGATCGTCCGGAAGGTGGATAAGGAAAGCGCCCTGTTCTGATGCGGGAGAAGGAGGAGTATAGATATGGTTTGTACGAAAAAAGGATTTCAGATTTTTGCCAATGTGGTCATGACCCTGCTGGCGCTTTGCTGTGTGCTGCCTTTCATTTTGCTGATTTCATCCTCCGTGACAGATGAGGCCACCCTGATGAAGAACGGATACGCATTCATTCCGGAGACCGTAAATTTCAGAGCGTACCAGTACCTGTTCCAGTCCTTTGGGGGGATAGCCAGGGCCTATGGCATGACAGTGATCGTGACGGCCATCGGAACCACCATAAATGTCTGCATGACGATGTTCATGGGATACCTGCTTTCCAAGCAGGATTTGCCGGGCAAAGGCTTCCTTTCTTTCTTCATCTTCTTCACCATGCTGTTTTCCGGCGGTATGGTGCCCAGCTACATTATATGGAGTCAGTATCTGCATGTGGGGGACACCATCTTTGCGCTGATCTGTCCGAACCTGCTGCTGGGGGGCTACAACGTGATTCTGATGAGGACATATTTCACCACCAATGTGCCCCAGGAGATTCTGGAGGCGGCGGAGATGGATTCCTGCAGCGAGATCGGGAAGCTGTTCCATATCTCGATCCCGCTTTCCAAGCCCATGATTTCCACGGTGGCGCTGTTCTCCGCGCTGGCCTACTGGAATGACTGGATCAACGGCATCTATTATCTGCCCAGGAGGAAGGATCTGTACACCATCCAGAATGTGCTGAACAGCATGATGAACAATGTGCAGTTCCTGAAAGAGAACACACTGGATGCGGCCAGCGCCCAGATCGTCAATCAGATTCCCACCCAGGGCGTGCGTATGGCGATAGCGGTGATTTCCGTGCTGCCCATCCTCATGATCTATCCTTTCTTCCAGAAAGCGTTCGTCAAGGGCATCGTGATCGGCGGCGTGAAAGGATGAGAGACGGCAGGGCTGTGGCGGGTGATGCCGTCCGGCCCGGGGCGAGGCTAGAAAAATCAGAAGGAGATTTAGGAAAATGGCGAAATTGAATGTAGTGACCAGGAACCGGAGGTTTGCCGTGGAACCATCCCTGTACGGGCTGTTTTTCGAGGATATCAACCGGGCCGGGGACGGAGGGCTCTATCCGGAGCTTCTGCGCAACCGGACCTTTGAGGACAGCCTGCATCCGGAGGACCTGACGGAGGAGCGGGGGAACCTGAGGAATGGGGGCGGCTGGGAGCTGTCCTGGCAGAAAGGGGAAGGGCTTCCGGGCTGGAGGCAGCAGGTGGAGCCCACCGATATTCCCGCATGGTACGGCGAGGACGCGCAGCTTGCCCTGCTGACGGAGGATACGCTTAACGAAAGACGCAAGGCGGCGCTGCGGGTGGACTTCCGGCCGGGCGGCGTGGCGTACAATGTCGGATTCGGCGGCGTGCCCGTCAGGGAGGGCGAAGTGTACCGGCTGCTCTTCTTTGCCAGAGTACAGGAACGAAAGGAGCTGGAGGTGTCCCTGCGCTCCGGAGACGGAGCCGTTGCCCGGGGGAGGATCCGGCTGCAGGGAAAGGGCTTTGTCCGGTACGAGCTGTCCCTGACGGCCCAAAAGACGGATAAGCAGGCGCGGTTCTGCCTGTCCGTCAGGGAAGGGGGCCGGGTAGATTTCGGCTATGTCTCCCTGATGCCTGCGGACACCTACTGCGGCCACGGTCTGCGGAAAGACCTGTGCCGGAAGCTGGAGGAGCTGCACCCGGCGTTCCTGCGCTTCCCCGGGGGCTGTATCGTGGAGGGCTTCTCCAGGTCCACCGTGATGCGGTTCAAGAACATGGTGGGGCCGGCATGGGAGCGTCCCACGCTTTTGAACCTGTGGAGCTACAATTCCACACAGGGCCTGGGCTTTCATGAATATCTGCAGCTGTGCGAGGATTTGGGCACGGATGCGCTCTATGTGTGCAACTGCGGCATGACCTGCCAGGTGCGCAGCTGCGTCCTGATGGAGGATGATGAGATAGAGGAGCTTCTGGACGACGTCTTCTGCGCCCTGGAGTACGCGCTGGGGGGCGCGGACACAGTCTGGGGGGCGCTGCGGGCCTCCATGGGCCATCCCGAGCCTTTCGGGCTGCGGTACCTGGAGATCGGCAACGAGAATAATGGACCGGAATACGAGACGCGGTATGAGCGCTTCCGCAGCGCGGTCCTGGAAAAATATCCGGAGCTGACCATCATCGCCAACACCCATGTGGAGGAATCCGGGCTGAAGCTGGACATTGCGGACGAGCATTTCTACGACAAGGCGGAATGGTTCGCGGAGAATACCCATTATTATGACGGATATGACAGAAAAGGGCCCGGCATCTTCGTTGGCGAATTCGCAGTGGTGGCGGGAGAGATTCGGACGCTTTACACGGCGGTGGCGGAAGCCATGTTCATGGTGGGCATGGAGCGCAACCAGGATATCGTGAAGCTGGCGGCCTACGCGCCCTTGTTCGAGCATGTGGGCTATGCCGCCTGGGAACCGAACCTGATTGCCTTTGACGGACTTGACAGCTATGGAATTCCTTCCTATTATGTATGGAAACTGTTCGGGTGCAGCAGAGGAGACTATGTGCTGGAAAGCAGCCAGGAGTGCGGCTGCATTTACGCGCCTTATTTAAAGGGCGGGCCCTGCCTGGCGGGCTCCGAGGGCGTGCGCTTTCGCGGTGCGCGCTGGAAGGGCCGGGAGGTGCAGGCGCAGCATTTCCTCTTCGGCGGCGTGCAGGACTGCGGGGAGCAGACATTTATGACCGTGGCGTCGGAGGATTCCGAGGAGGCGGAGCGGGCGAAGCGGTTCGGGATGGAAGGCACCGTGCTGATCGCCATGGGGGACGACCTGACATCCCGGGAGGGCTCCTTCGAAATCGAGCTTCTTGCGGAGCCGGGAAAAGAACTGGGCATCGGCATGTTCGCCACTCCCTACGGCAAAGCCAGGAACAGCGAGGACAGCCCCTGGAACCTGTTCGCGGTACAGCCCATCCGCTGGACGGTGGGGGACGGCGTGAGTAGGCTCCAGGCAGGGGTGGGCTTCCGCAGATACAGTCTGGCCCAGCCTGTGGAGGTCAGCCTGGAGATGGGGCGGTACCACCGTTTCTGCATGGAGTCGGACGGCAGGAGGCTGTCCTGCAGGATTGACGGAGAGACGGTGACGGAGATTGAGCTGCCCCATTATGACGAGCTGCAGACCATCGCCCTGGAGGAGGGAGAGGAGATCCTTCTGAAGGTGGTGAATCTTGCAGAGGAAGAGAGGCCGGTGGAAATCTCCCTGGACTGTCCGGTGGAGACGGCCTATGAGGCTGGGGTGATCGCGGGGAACCCTTCGGACAGGAACAGCCTTACGGATCCGGAGACGGTGACGGACCGCTGGAGCGTGCGAAGCGGCGCGGCCTCGGAATTTGTCTATCCTGAGCCCGCCTGCTCGGTCAGCGTGCTGCGCCTGAAGAAAGGAGAGGTAAGACATGAATGACTATCTTGTACACGACACATTGTATGCGGAGAATGGGGGCTTCCTCCCCAAGGAGGGAGGAAGCAGCAATATCCTGCTGAAAAAGAGGTATTCCGGCATGGTCTGCTGTCCCGGCCTCACCCATCGCCGTCCGGGCGCCATGTATCCGCGCTGTATCCTTCTGGCCCACAATGGGGAGAAGAACGGGACGCTGCTGGCGACCATGGAGTGGTATGATGAGAAAAATCCGGTCTTTCCCATATATGAGAGCACGGATCAGGGGAGGAGCTGGCATTTCCTGAGCAGCCTGGCCGGCGATGCCGTGGAGGCCGGCTGCCGGTTCCAGCCCCACCTGTTCGAGCTGCCCTGCGACATGGGGGATCTGAAAGAGGGGACGATCCTCTGCGCCGGGAACATCATCCCGGGAGACTTTTCCTCCACGGCCCTGTGGCTCTACAAGAGCGGGGACGGGGGAAAGAGCTGGGAGTTCGTCAGCGAGATCCTGCAGGGAGGGAAGGCCACGCCGGACTACAAGATGGGAAGGCCTGTGTGGGAGCCGTTCCTTTTGCAGTCCCCGGAGGGGAAGCTCTACTGCTATTATTCGGACGAGCGCTACAAGGAAAAGGGATACAACCAACTGCTGGCCCACAAGGTATCGGCAGACGGCGGATATACCTGGGGTGAGGAGAAGGTCGATGTGGCTTTCGCGGACGGGAAGCTTCGGCCCGGGATGCCCATCGTGGAATACCTGCCGGACGGAAGGTTCATCATGGTCTATGAGATGGTCAACGAGGACCGCATTCCGGTATATTTCCGGATCTCGGATTCCATGGATGACTGGGGGAGCCCGGATTTCATGGGCAATCCCGTCATTGCGGCGGACGGCAGCTATCCCACGGGGACGCCTTACGTGCTCTGGATCCCCAAGGGCGGGGAGAAGGGGACGCTGCTGGTATCGGGCAGGGGGTATTCCCATATCTTCGCCAATTCCTATATGGGGGAGGGATTCTGGGAGAAGATGGATGCTTTGGTGGATATCGACAACAATTACAATTTCACAGGCTACAGCCAGTGCATGATCGCCCTGCAGGGGGGCAGCCGGATCCTGAACCTGTGCCCGAGGCAGATTTCCCCGGAGCAGGCGCTGGTGGAAGCCGCGGTGGCGGACGTGTATGAACGGACATAGAAGGGGGAAGCCGCAGTGGGGTTGTTTGTAAGGGATAAAGAGTTCTACCGTCAGGCGGTGGCCATAGCGGTTCCCATATCGCTGCAGAGCATGATCACCATAGGCGTGAACCTGATGGACAATATCATGGTGGGATCCCTGGGAGAGGTGGTGCTCTCCGGCACCTCCCTGGCGAATCAGTTCGTCAGCATCTACCACATCTGCTGCATGGGCATCGGCATGGGCGCAAGCGTGATGACGGCGCGGTTCTGGGGCATGAAGGACATGGAGGCCCTGAAGAAGACTGTCACGCTGATGCTGCGGTTCTGCGTGGGGCTTGCGGCGCTGTTCATGCTGCCGGCGATTTTCCTGCCCGCCTGGCTGATGCGGATCTATACGCCGGACGGCGCTGTGATTTCCCAGGGGATCCTGTACTATCGCTGGATCTGGCCCTGCTTTGTGCTTCAGGGGCTGTCGCTGACCTGCACCATTGTCCTGCGCAGCGTAGGGCAGGTGCGTCTGCCGCTTTACAGTTCCATAGGAGCCTTCTTTGTCAATATATTCGTTAACTACATATTTATCTTTGGGAAGCTGGGCGCGCCCAGGATGGAGATCCAGGGGGCGGCGCTGGGGACGCTGATCGCCAGGGCGTTCGAGTTCTTTGTGATCTGCGGCTATTTCTTCCTGAAGGACAGGCGGATCGGTTACCGGATCGGAGATTTTGGAATGAAGTGCGGAGAGCTCGTCAGGGAGTACATCAATGTAGGCGTTCCGGTGATCGTATCGGACGCGCTGCTGGCCTTCGGCAGCTCCGCCGTGGCCATGATCATGGGCAGGATCGGCAAGGAGTTCGTCTCCGCCAATTCCATCACCTTTGTCACACAGCAGCTGAGCACGGTGATGATCCAGGGCGTCTGCCAGGCGGGCTGTATCGTGACGGGGCATACGCTGGGAAGGGGAGAGCGGGAGAAGGCGCAGTCCCAGGCATGGACGTTTCTGGCGCTGGGCGTCCTGATCGGCGCTTTCGCCAGCGGCGTCATCCTGCTGATCAGCGAGACGGTCATAAGCTTCTACAATATCACGGATGAGACCAGGGAAATCGCCAGGCAGCTGATGCTGGCCATCTCTATCATCGTCGTCTTCCAGGCCACCAACAGCATCATGATGAAGGGCGTGCTGCGGGGCGGAGGGGACACCAGGTTCCTCATGGTGGCGGACATCCTGTTCCTGTGGGCGGTGTCGGTGCCGCTGGGGGCGCTGGCCGGGCTGGTATGGCATCTGTCGGCCTTTTGGATTTATTTCTTCCTGAAGATAGATCAGGTGCTGAAGGCTTTCTGGTGCGTCTCCCGGCTCAGGAGCGGAAAATGGATGAAAGGCATCAGCGGCTCGAAACAGGGCGGAAAGTCAGGCGAAAAAGGACTCTGACGCAGTGAGAGAGCGATAGGGGAGATGCCCAAAGAGGGCGGAAAAGATTTGCAAAGAATATCAAAAGAAATAGGGAAAGGATGGAGAGATATGCTTAGGACGGTTCAGACAGAAAACGGTATGGTACAGGGGCTTGTGGGAAAGGATCCCCGCATTACGGTGTTTCGCGGCGTTCCATATGCGAAGCCGCCTGTGGGGGAGCTGCGCTGGAGGGCGCCTCAGCCTGCACAGAGCTGGGAGGGCGTGCGCAAATGCTATGAATACGGCGATATGCCTATGATGCGCGTGCATCCGGGCACGGACGACAGCTTCTATAAAAGGGAGCTGCATCCCGTGTCCGCGGACTTTGGCATGAGCGAGGACTGCCTTTACCTGAATATCTTCTCCCCTGCGGAGAGGGCGGATGAGAAGCTGCCGGTGTTCTGCTATATTCATGGCGGCGGGCTTCAGGACGGCTATAATTATGAGGTGGAATTCGATGGGGAGCGGGTGGCGCGCAGGGGCGTGATCGTGGTCATGATCGGCTATCGGCTGGGGCTCTTCGGATTTCTGGCCCATCCGGAAATCACGGCGGAGACGCCGGAGGACGGCGTGGTCTCCAACTTCGGTATGCAGGATCAGTCCATGGCCCTGCACTGGGTGGCTAGGAACATCGCCGGTTTCGGCGGCGATCCCTCCCGGATCGTGATCTGCGGGCAGAGCGCCGGGGCCGGCAGCGTGCAGACGCAGCTTTGCAGTCCCATGAACCAGGGAATCATCGCCGGAGCGATCTGTCAGTCCGCGGTGTCTTTCGGCTTTGGGGACGAGAACGGTTTCATGGGGCACGACATGACGCTGGAGCAGGCAGAGGCCCGCGGCGAGGACTTCTTCCGAAAGGTGGGCATACGGGATCTGGCCCAGGCCCGCGCCACGGACGCGGCTGAGCTGATGCGGCTGGTGGACAGCGTATCCCCCAAGGATGCCATGTTCGGTCTTTCGTTCGGCACCTGTATCGATGGAAGATTCGTGAAGGAGCCGGTGGCGCTTTCCTATTACAATGACAGGCTTCCGGACGTGCCCATGATGGTGGGCGTCTGCATGGGAGAGACCCAGGGAATGTTCGGCAGAGGGTCCCTTACCTATGAGGACGTGCTGCGCAGGGCGGAAGGGTACGGAGAGCAGAAAGAGGCGTTCCTTAAAGCCGCAAACGTGGCCAATGACCAGGAGGCGGCCCAGCTGACCAAAACGGACGCTTTCAATCTGTTCCTCAGCGGGAGCCGTGGCTTTTGTGAGCTGCGTTCCGGCATGGGCAAGAGCGTGTATTATTATATCTTCGATCAGGATATTCCGGGGGACGATGCGGGGCTGTCTCTTATACACATCTGACGCTGCCGACGAAGAGACTCGTGTA
>CAMQOJ010000066.1 GCA_947003375.1 uncultured Lachnospiraceae bacterium | reverse complement strand
TTTTTAACAGTTCCTTACAGGCTTGCAGCCTCGTCCACGATCTTCTTCAGAGCGGCCAGAGCCTCGTCAGGCAGCTTGTCGTAGCCTTCCTTCTTGGTAGCGAAGCCTTCCACAGCGTCCACACGGTTCTGCATGGCGCCCTGCAGGGCCTTCACATACTCCTTGTCGCCAAGGTCGGGCGTGAAGCCTTCCCAATCCATGATCTCGATATCCCCGAAAGGCCCCCACTGCTTGAAGCTGGCCTTCTTCTCCACGATGGACTCCAGGATGCCGAGGGTATCGGCGGGCTTCACCTTCTTGCCCATGAAGTCGCCGGTGTTGATGATGTAGCAGTCTACGTTCTTCTCCTCAACCAGCTTCTTGAACTTCTCGTAGTCGTTCACCAGAGGATAGGTCCTGAAGGGGTTGGCATAGGGAACGATGCGCAGGGCGTTCATGTCCGTGCCTGCAGCCACGCGCTCTGCGGTGGATGTCTTGGTGGCCAAAGTAGCGCCCATGACGGATGCCAGCGCAGCGCCCTTGAGCTTCACTACGGGCGGGATGGTGGGATCCTTCATGATCCAGAAGATGGCGTTCACGGGAGCGTCGATCTTGTCCACGCGGTTGGGGCTCCAGAGCTTGGACTTGATGGCGCGGCCGTTGCCGTTCCGGATGTCCTCGGTGACCAGCTGCACCTTGCCGTCCTCGTCCAGGGTAGCGGAGCAGTTCTGGGCGGTGAGCAGGAAGGTGTTGTCAGGGCAGCCTGTGGGATAATCGGCCGTCTTGTCGAAGTAGGTAGGCTCCAGGGCTACGGAAGAGCAGGTGTCGGTGTTGATGATGAAAGCATCGTCATGCAGCACCTTAATCTCGTACTTGCCGCCGTGCTTCGCATGGGTCAGGGTGGACTTGCCGGATCCTGACAGGCCGTATACGGAAGCAACGAACTTGCTGCCGTCAGCCAGCAGATACTCCTTCTGTCCGCCGTGGCAGGAAGCGTAGCCGTTCCTGTTGGCCAGGGCCCAGGCCATGGTCAATGTGCCCTTCTTGTGCTCGCCGAAGTACTTCATGCCCAGGATAGCGGCACAGTTCTGGTTGGTGTCGAAGTAGCACAGGGTCAGGTCGTCGCTCAAGCAGCTGTAGTCCACGTCGGGGCTGGGGGTAGGTGCCCACTGGGGATCGGAGAAGATATAGATATCCGGCTCCTTGCCGCCGCCGATGGGCTGGGACTCCTTGTACATGGCAACGTACTTGTCGGACATGTACTGGAAGTTCAGCATCCAGTTGTAGAGCAGGTTCTCCTCCCCTTCCGGAATCAACAGATGGGCCTTCGCCATGAACTCGGGATCCAGTCCGATGTAGCACTCCGCATGGTACAGGGTCTTCCAGCGGGTCTTGTAGATGGCATCCATGACCACCTTGTCGAGCTTCACGGCATCCACGCCGGGCTCGCCCTTGATGCGGCGGGCCTGTGCATAACGGCCTGTCACGGCGCCGTCATTGAACAGCAGCACCTTCGCGTCTCTCTCCAGACCGATCTCCTCTGCACGGTATACCGGCATATCGGTAACGATGGTACCGGGAGAATTCTTTGCCATCTCATATGCTTCCTTCAGGGTGTTCACCTTTACTACGTTGTTGCCGTAGAAAGCGCCCTCGATGATGGAACGTGTCTTGCTGAAACCGGGCTTGCCTGCGCCGATCTCAGAAATGGGGTAATACGCTTTTGTTGACATTGGTATCGTCCTCCTTAAAATGGTATTTCCTACTCTCCCGGCAGAGCCGGGAGGTGATTGGTTCCTTTATCCTTTTTATTATCTCAAAACTGGTTTCAAAAGTCAAGAAAGCGAAGTATATTTTATAACGATTTAATAAACCTGTCCGCTTATTCAGTTCTTCAGGAAGAATGTCCCGTCCGCCCGGGTCTCCCGCAGCAGCCATGCCTTCTCCTCATCGTCCATGTAGGGGGAGAGCTTCTCGTAGACCTCCCGCTGGTACTTGTACAGATAGGCCCTCTGGGTCTCGGTCATGTACTTCTCGTCGATGGCCTCCATGTCGATGGGGACCCAGGTGAGGGTCTCGAAGTGCATGAACTGGCCGTACTCGTTCTTCACGTCATTCTTCGCCACCATGACATTCTCGATCCGGATGCCGTGGCTGCCCTCCACATAGATGCCGGGCTCATTGGTGATGTCCATGCCCTCCTCGATCACAGCCTCCGGCCGCCCCTCCGCATACTGCCAGGAAAGCCCCTGAGGCCCTTCGTGCACATTCAGGATATAGCCCACGCCGTGGCCGGTGCCGCATTTATAGTCCAACCCTATATTCCACACGGGCTGGCGGGCCAGGATGTCCAGGTTCCTTCCCGTGCACCCATGGAGCCATCTGGCATTGGTCATCTGCAGCATCCCTGCGGCCACCACAGTATAATGCTGCCTGATTTCATCGGAGATGGGCCCCAGAACGATCGTCCTGGTCACGTCCGTGGTAGCCCCCAGGTACTGCCCGCCGGAGTCCACCAGGAACAGCCCCTCCGGCTTCAGCACGGCAAAGCTCTCCGGGGTGGCCTCGTAATGCATCATGGCCGCGTTGGCCTTGTAGCCGCCGATGGTGGGGAAGGACAGCCCCAGGCACTCGGGAATCTCCCTGCGGAACTCCTCCAGCTTATCCGCGGCGGTGATCTCGGTGATCTCTGCTTTTCCGATGTTCTTCTTCAGCCAGTAGATGAACTTCGTCAGGGCCAGGCTGTCCTTCAGGTACATCTTCTCCATGTTGGCCAGCTCCACCGGGTTCTTGATGGCTTTCAGAAGCTCCGTGGGGTTCTTCTTCTCCACCGGCTTCTGCTTCTGGGCCAGGGTCTTGTACAGTGCATAGCTGCAGTGGCGCACGTCCACCAATGTCTTCCCCTCCGCGGAAAGGCCTCCCAGAAACTCTACTACATTCTCGTAATCTTCTATCTCTATGCCCTTTTTGTCCAGGTAAGCCCTCACCCCGTCATCCAGCACTTTCCTTTGGATGAACAGCACGCTGCGCTCCTTTGTCAGGTAGCAGTAGGACATGGCCACGGGATTGCACTCCACATCGCAGCCCCTGATATTGAAGAGCCACATCAGATCGTCCAGCTTGGTCAGGAGGAATGCGTCCGCGTTTTCCTTCTCCAGCTTCTCCATCACATCGCCCCGCTTCTCCTCGAAGCTCCTGCCGGCGACCGCCTCGTCCAGCACGGTGACCTTCCCCGCCGGGAACGCCGGCCTGTCCGTCCAGATGCCCTCCGCCAGGTCCGATGCGTATGCGATGGAAATCTGCTTGTCGGCAAGCTTCTCCTCGTACTCTTTCCCTGTCTGGGCGGATATCACCCTGCCGTCGAAGCCCAGGGTCTGGCTCTTCTGCATGTTCTTCTGCAGGAATTCCGTGATGGTGGGGACGCCCTCCTCCCGCATGCGGAACAGCTCTACCGTAGTGCCTGCCAGCTCCCGCTCCGCCTGGATGAAGTACCGTCCGTCCGTCCAAAGGCCCGCGCCCTCCTGCCACACCACCAGAGTGCCGTTGGAGCCTGTGAAACCGCAGAAATACTCCCTCACCTTGAAATAGTCGTTCACATACTCGGAATTGTGGAAGTCCGCAGTGGGAATCATGTAGTAGTCGATTCCCGCCTCCTTCATCGCTTTCCGCAGGGCAGCCAATCTGCCCTGGATGACTGTGTTCTCCATGTCCTTTTACCGCCTTTCTCTTTTCCTCTCTATCTTATGAATGGAAGAATACACCGATTCTGCTAATGTCCGTCAATGTTTCCCTTCGCCGGAAGCCGCTTCGTACAGCCCCACGGCTCTGGAAGTTCCCACCCGGTCGCAGCCCAGTCGGAGGAACATCTCCAGATCCTCCAGGGTGGAGACGCCGCCTGCCGCTTTGATTTTCACATCGGGGCCGATATGCTTTCTGAACAGCTCCACGTCCTCCTTTGTGGCCCCGCCTGTGCCGAAGCCAGTGGATGTCTTGATGTAGTCCGCCCCGGCGTTGGTGACGGCTCTGCACAGGGCGATTTTCTCCGCCTCGGTGAGGTAGCAGGTCTCTATGATGACCTTCAGGATATGTTCCCCGCAGGCTTCCTTCAGAGTACGGATTTCCGTCTCCACCTTATCGAAATCCCCATTCTTCACATCCCCGATATTGACCACCATGTCGATTTCACCGCAGCCTTCTTCCAGGGCCTTGCGGGTCTCCGCCAGCTTGGCTTCCGTGACGCTGTAGCCCAGCGGGAATCCTACTACCGTGCAGATATTGATTTGCTCTCCGTAGGTCTCATGAATCCGCTTCACATAGGAGGGCGGCACGCATACGCTGGCCGTGTGGTACTTCACCGCCTCGTCGCAGAGCTTCCTGATGTCCTCCCAGGTAGCGAAGGCCTTCAGCTGTGTGTGGTCAACTTTGCCCAGCATTTCTTCTATCGTCATTTCGTTCCTCCAAAATATACTGCATAACGCTGAATACTGCCTAATGCGATCATGCGATTGAACCGGTCAGCGTTATGCAGTCTGATTTCACGGCAAGTGAAATCGTTAAGCAGTATAGATTCCTGTATTATTGATGTGTAATCAGCAGTTCTGTCCCTGTCCGGACCAGATTCGGATCGTGCCCTATGGCATCCCTGTTTTCCTCATAGAGAATTGTCCAGTCCGATCCCCTGCCAAGCTTCTCTTCGGCAATGTTCCACAGGCAGTCGCCGTCCTGCACGATATAGCGCTCCGATGCGTCAGCCTCTCCCTGCTCCGCCTCTTCCATCCTGCGGCGTTTCAGCAAATCCGCCAAAGCATCGGCCCATTCCGCCAGTTCAGGATGGTTTTCAAGAACTTCAAGATACCGACTCTCCACGTCCACCATCCTGCCCATGTACTCATCCGTCCAGGCGACCTGCGTGACCTCATCCTCCAGAGCCGCGGATTCCGAGCCGGTGCAATCCTCCCATCCGTTTTTTCCCTTGCAGAGCACATAGGTCGTAGCCCCCGGTATGGCGGCCTCCATGTCTTCCACGGCCATATCGTATTCCACCCAGACCAGCCAGTAGTCGCCTGTCTCAAGATGATATGCGTCCGTCCGAATGATATCATACCGCTCCAAGCCGCATTCCTTTGCCCATTTCCCCAATGTCTTTTCCGCATAAGGGTTTTCCATGGCAATCAGAGTCCCGGCCCGCTCCCAGTCCCCCTCCGAGCACGCCTCATAATATTCTCTGAGCAGATTTTCCACTTCCGTCCGCTCCTGTTCATACCGATCCTGCGCCAAAGCGGACTGATTGGGAGCCGTCAGGCCGAACAGAAACGCACAGCCTAAAAACAGGCATCTTTTCTTCACCGTTTCCTCCTGACTTCCGATTATACCGCAGACCGCCAGGATTTACAGTGGTGTCCCCGGGAAAGTACCTGGCTGGCGGTCTGCAGTCTGGGCGCACTGCAAATTCAACCGATGCGCAGTATATATTCCCAGGAACTCTTTCACCACATCCTTCATCTGCGCTGTCTCGCACTGCTTCTCGTGGAGGACAGGCGCTGTGCGGATTTCCTCCACCGCCCGGGGCACCTTCACGCCGGAGAGCCTCGCCAGCTCATCCACCAGCTCGAAGTCATCTTTCGCTCCGTCCGCTCTGCCGATGGCGCTCATGACGCTTCTGGTAAACTTATAGGGGCTGGCCGTAGAGGCGATGACGGCTTTTGCCATGTCGCCTGTCTCCTGCACGTATTTCCGGTACACCCCGGAGGCCACGGCCGTGTGGGTATCAATGACATATCCGTAGTCTTGGTAGAGCCTGCGGATTTCAGCCGCCGCTTCTTTTTCTGTGGCATAGTTCCCATAAAAGTCCGAAAGCGCCGCCTTCATGTCCTCCGTAATCTCATATCTTCCCTGTCCGCCAAGCGACTCCATGAACGCCCGGTTCCTGTCCGCGTCATTTCCGGCAATGCGGTAGACCAGCCGCTCCAGGTTGCTGGAAATCAGGATGTCCATGGACGGGGAGCTGGTCAGCACGAACTCGCGGTTCCTGTCGTAGTCCCCTGTGCGGAAGAAATCATAGAGCACCTTGTTCTCATTGGAAGCGCAGATCAGCTTCCCGATGGGCAGGCCCATGTTCTTGGCATAGAACGCGGCAAGGATATTGCCGAAATTGCCTGTGGGCACCACCACGTTGATCGCCTCGCCCGCCGCAATCTTTCCCTCTCTCAGCAGCGTCCCGTAGGCATATACGTAATAACATATCTGGGGAACCAGCCTGCCGATATTGATGGAGTTCGCCGAGGAGAACTGGAAGCCCTTTCCCTCCATCTCCTTCGCCAGCTCCTTGTCTGCAAAAATCCGCTTCACGCCGGTCTGGGCGTCATCGAAATTGCCGCGGATGCCCACCACCAAAGTGTTCTCCCCCTTCTGGGTCACCATCTGCTTCTCCTGGATGGCGCTGACCCCGTCCTTGGGGTAGAACACCACGATCCGCGTGCCCTCCACGCCGGCGAAGCCTGCCAGAGCCGCCTTGCCGGTGTCCCCGGAGGTGGCGGTGAGGATGACGATCTCGTTTTTCACCTTGTTTTTCCGCGCCGCCGCAATCATCAGATGGGGCAGGATGGACAGCGCCATATCCTTAAAGGCGATGGTAGGGCCGTGGAACAGCTCCAGATAATACGCGCCTCCCGCCTCCCGCAGCGGCGCGATGCGCTCCGTATCGAATTTCCCGTCATAGGCTTTTTCGATGCAGCCCTTCAGTTCTTCTTCCGTAAAATCCGTCAGATACAGCTTCATCACTTCTATGGCCACCTGACGATAGTCCATCTGCGCCAGCTCCTCCAGGCTCCTGTCCAGGGCCGGGATATGGTCCGGCACGAAGAGCCCTCCGTCCTCCGAAAGCCCCTGTAATATCGCCTGGGAGGCCTTTATCGAAATTCCCCTGCTGCGCGTGCTGTTATATAACACTTCCATAAGCTTTTGCCCGCCTTATCCTTTCCTTTTCAACGCTTTTTTCCGTCTGTTCCTATCCGCTTCTGTCTGTTTCCATCTTCCCTAATACATACTGCTTAACAGTTAAAATTTCCCAGTAACCTGACTACATAACGCCAGCCATATACGTTTAGCCAGTGCAGTACAGTACATTCTGGCGTTATGTAGTATAGCATTTTTTCCCGCTCATTTCCAGTCCTATCTGTACAAAATTTCAGACATATGCAAAAAGCACCTGCCGTTCCTGACAGATGCTGTCCTTAATTTATTACCCGGTTTCCACCTTCAGTGTCGGCAAGGATGATATCCATCATCTCCCTTGGCGTAACGATAAACCGTTCCACTGGAAAGTGCTTTATATTTCCCGTCACAAGATATGAATTTTCTGCACACGCTGCCTCTCCCCTCGCGCGGGACGGCATACTGCGCTCCTCCATGACCACCTCGTAGAACATCATGTCCTTTGAATCAGGCAGTTCAACATCAAGGGGCTTTGCGTCCACATAAATTCCATTTCTTTCGATATTTTCCAGTACATCCTCAATGATATCCTCCGTAAGATGGAATTTGGGACGTGCGAGCACCTCTCGATACTCCTTTACAATGCGCTCGTCCAGCAGAGGGACAATCGGCCCTTCAAACACCAGCTCCATGACATGGCCCGGTATGGAATTCCATTTCAGCATTGCGGAAACAAGTACATTTGTATCAATGACTGCGTAATATTTCATACATTGCCCTACTTCCTCGCTTCCGCGATTTCCGCGTTGATTTCCTCCAATGACATGTCGGATATCCCATTTTCTTCCGCAATGCGGCTGGCGGCTTTCATAGCGTCTACCGCACGGTTCCCGGTTTTCTTCTCAAGCTTCATGCTGAAAGGTATACCGTTTTCCTGAATCAGCCTTGCAATGCACATCCGCATGTATGTGGGCAAATCGATTCCCAGGCGCTCGCAGATGTCAGCCGCTTCGTTCCGCGTTGCATCGTCTGTACGGAACTGTACCAATGAATTTGCCATAGTGCCATCTCCTTCCGCGATACTATTATGATGCCGTTCCTTGATGTCACCATTATACATTCTTTTGAAAGCAAATGCAATCAAATAAATACAATTATCTTAATATTTTAAATGCCGTCACCGAAAGAACTCATGCCCCCCATGCACAAAGAGGTATGTAAGGTTCTCGTCGAACCACTTCATCTTCCCGCTGTCCGCATACTTCCGCGCCGCGAAATACAGCGCGCCCTGGGAGATGTCCTCCCCCATCAGGGCCCGGCCCACGGCGCTGATCGTCTCCTCGCTGACTTTCACCCTGTAGAAGCTCCCGTTGGCCACCGGGGAGAACTGGGATATGCCCTTCTCCTTCTGCAGCACCACCCCTGTCACCGTATCCGGGAACAGCTCCGAATCCATCCGGTTCAGCACCACATTGGCCACCAAAAGCTTCCCGTCCTCGTCCTCGTTCCCGGCCTCCGCCTCCACGATGCGGAGCAGGGCGTCCAGTTCCTCGTCCGGCAGGTCGTAGGCAAGCGTATGCTCTATCATCCCATAGTCCACCACCCGCTGGCCGGACACCGCGATGTCCAGGATTCCAAGCCCTTTCTCCGGATTCCCGGGATCCTGCCTGGCCTCCAGGATTGCCCGCTCCTCCATGGCTTTGGCCTTTTCCTCCAGCTGCTCCAGCTCCAGCTTCAGCATCTGCACCGGCTCAGAGCATACTTGTATCCTGTCTATGCTCTTTACGCACAGGAAGCTGGCCATGAACAGAAAACTACCCGTCACCAGAAGACTCAACGCTCTCTTATACATCCCTTCAATCCCTTTCTCAAGTTGATATCGATTCTGAAATGCCTGTCCGATATATCAATATATGAGACAACTCTCAGAAATAGATCTATCGTACAGGCATTTTCGCTCTTTTTTATGAAAAATGACTTGAGAAAGTCCGGGAAGTCCTCCCGGGCGGATTTATTTCTCCGCGTAATTGACAAAGCTGATGTTCATGTCCACATATCCCGTGATGCCGTCCACGAAGCCCTCGTAGCTGTACTGCCACATGGAGAACCGGTACGGATAGTCCGGAATGTCCGCCGCCTGGGACAGCCACACATCGTAGGCCGTCAGCTTCGACATGTCGATTTCCTTGATCAGCCACTCCTTGTTGCCGTAGAGCATGGTCTTGTAGCCCGCGGCGGCAATGGTGTCCATGAAAGCCTTCGCTATAGCGGTCTTTTCGTCCCTGGTCAGGATGTCCGTCCTGGCGGTGTCGTTCTCCACCCGCTCCATGTCATAGGCCACCGGATAGCTGACGGTGTACTCCCCCAGGTTCTCCAGCACCATGTTCGCCTCCTCTATGGCCTCGGCCTCGGAGATGGCCTGGGAGTAGAAATAGACCCCCACCTGAAGGCCCGCGTCCGTGGCCCGTTTGATGTTGTCCTGGAAATACTCGTCCAGAATCAATTGTCCCGTGCCATAGCCTCTCGCCCCCAGCCGGATCATGACAAAGTCTATCCCGGCCTTCTTCACCTTCACGAAATCCACATAATCCTGGAACTTGGAAATATCCACCCCGGTATAGGACACCTGCTTGCCGTTCTCATAATACTTCATCAGATCCGACTGGCACACCAGCTTCGTGAAATCATAGTCATGTTTGGGCAGGTAGGGGCTGATCAGGACCCACTCCTCCTTCCCGTCCGCATACTGCACCAGCGTGTGCTTACCGTCCGTGGACGGATCGTCCTCCGGCGCTGTCGTCTCCTCCGGCTCCTCCGTGGGCTGCGGCGTCTCCGTCTCCTCGGGATACATGTCCCAGAAGTCGAAATCATCCGGATGCAGCTCGCTTCCGCCCACCAGTTCGTCCGTATCAGGGTATATAATCACGGGGGACGCGGCCTCCTGTGCTGCCTGTACAGAATTTGCCTGCTTGGAGCCCCTGGACGCCGCGCTGTTCTTCGGCTTCTGGTTCAGGAACAGCATGGCCACCAGGATCAGCGCCACAAAAGCGGTCACCGCCAGAATGGACATCACCACCGTAGGCGCCAGGCTGGAGCGATCGTCAAAATCCTCCGGCATCTTCACAATCCTCGCCTCCTTTCTTCTTCAAAAACATGGTTCCTTCCAAAACTCTTCCATAAACTCAACTCCCGCTTCACGTCCTTGGCAGGATGCACTTCTTGGGGCATTTCTCCGCACAGGCTCCGCACCCGGTGCACTTTTCCTGATCGATTGCGGCGTGGAAGTCCTTCACCTCCACAGCCTGGCTGGGACAGTTCCTTGCGCACAGCCCACAGCCGATGCAGCCCACCTCGCAGGCCTTCATGGTCACGGGCCCCTTGTCCTTAGAGCTGCAGGCCACCACATATTTCGCGTCATAGGGAATCAGGGAAATCAGATGCTTGGGGCAGGCCTCCACGCACTTCCCGCAGGCCTTGCACTTCTCCCTGTCCACCACTGCCACGCCGTTTACTACACGGATGGCGTCAAAGGGGCAGGCCTTTACGCAGGAGCCATAGCCCAGGCAGCCGCTGTTGCAGGATTTGGGCCCGCCGCCGGGCACGAAGCCCATCATCCGGCAGTCCTGCGCCCCATAGTAATCATAGTCCTGTCTGGACTTGTCGCAGTCCCCCATACAGGCCACGAAGGCCACCTTTCTCTCCGAGGCCCCTGCCTCCACGCCCATGATGGCCGCGATCTTCTCCCCCACGGGAGCGCCGCCCACGGGACAGGCGTTCACTGGAGCCTCCCCCTTGGCTATGGCCGCGGCCAGGCCGCTGCAGCCCGCATAGCCGCAGCCTCCGCAGTTGTTTCCCGGAAGCGCCGCCAGCACGGCTTCCTCTTTTTCATCCACATCCACTCTGAACTTGATCCCCGCTGCCCCCAGGAAGAGCCCCACGAAGATACCTACCACGCCTACCACGGCAGTGGCGGTCAAAATACCAGTCACGCTCATCGCACGTCTCCTTTTTATTCCAGTTCCGCAACGATTCGCCCAGTACCCAATGCTGGCAGAGGACTTCCGGCCGCAGAGGACGCGTCCGCAATTCCTCTGGGGCACTGGACGAATCATTGCTGTTTTTTATTCTACAACAACCCCGAAAACCCACAGAAAGCAATGGCCATCAGCCCTGCCGTCAGCAGCACCGTTGGCATGCCCCGAAAGGACTTGGGGATGTCATTGTACTCCAGCTTCTCCCGGAGCCCCGCCAGAATCACGATGGCGATGGTGAAGCCCACCGCGGTGGCGAAGCCGTTGACGATGCCGGCGAGTATCCCGTACTCCTTCTGCACATTGGTAATCGCCACGCCCAGCACCGCGCAGTTGGTGGTGATCAGAGGGAGGTAGACCCCCAGCGCCTCATAGAGCGAGGGCATGGCCTTTTTCAGGAACATCTCCACGAACTGCACCAGCGCGGCGATGACCAGGATGAACACGATGGTCTCCAGGTATTCCACATGGAACCTCACCAGCACGAACCGGTAGATCGCGCCCGCCACCGCGCTGGCCAAAGTGATGACGAAGATGACCGCCGCCCCCATGCCCGCCGCCGTGTTGGTCTTGCGGGACACGCCCAGGAAGGGGCAGAGCCCCAGGAACTGGCTGAGCACCACATTGCTCACCAGAGAGGAGCCGATCAAAATGACAAGCAGCTCTTTCACGTTCTCCATTCCCATTTATCTCTCCTCCTTATCCGGCTCCGCAGCCTTTCTCGTCCCGTCCTCACCGTAGAAGCGCTTCGTGCAGCCCTTCTCGGAACAGTTCATGCAGTCCTCGCTGCACCCGGAACCAATCTTCTCATAGCTCTTCCCGGCCTTCTTCCGGGCATCCTTGACGTAATTCTGCAGGGCCACCAAAGCGGCCAGCACGAAGAATGCCCCCGGCGCCTGCCCGAAGATGCGGATGGGCACAAAGGAATCCGGCATCAGCGCCAAGCCGAAGATCTCCCCGGCTCCCAAAAGCTCCCTCACCGCGCCGATGCAGGTCAGGGCAAAGGTGAAGCCCAGCCCCATGCCAATCCCGTCGAACAGGGAGGGGATCGCAGGGTTCGAGTAGGCGTAGCTCTCCGCCCGCCCCAGGATGATGCAGTTCACCACGATCAGCGGTATGTACACGCCCAGGGACTTGTTCAGGGCCGGGATATAGGCCTGCAGGAGCAGCTGCACCGCCGTCACGAAGGAGGCGATGATGACGATGAACGCCGGAATCCGCACCCGGCCCGGGATGATGCCCCGCAGCAGCGAGATGATCAGATTGCTCAGCGCCAATACTACCATAGTAGTAAGCCCCATCCCCAGGCCGTTCATGGCTGAGGTGGTCACGGCCAATGTAGGGCACATGCCCAGCATCAGCACAAAGGTGGGATTTTCTTTGACCAGGCCGTTGTAAAGCCTCTCACCTGCATTATTCATTAGAGGCACCTCCCTCCGTCAGATCCTGCGCCGCCTTAAGCCCTCCGTTCACCGCGTTGGTGACGGCTTTCGTGGTTATGGTAGCGCCGGCGATGGCGTCTATCTCGTTTTCAGCCGATGCGCCTGTCTTGGTGTAGGCGAAGCTGTCCACATTCTTCTCATGGAACTGGGGCACCAGCTCCTCCGGCGCCAGCATCCCCAGCCCCGGCGTCTCCGCTATCTCCAGGATGGAGATGTCATTCAGCACGCCTTCGTTGGTGACCCCCAGGTACAGCACGATATTGCCGCCGTAGCCTTCGGTGGAGGTGGATTCCACCACCACGCCCAGGGGGCTTCCGTCGCTGCCAAGGGCCCGGTAGACGCTGCCTATCTTTACCCCGTCAGCGCCGGCCTCCTCTCTCAGCGCCTGGTCCGGCGCATATTG
>CAMQOJ010000065.1 GCA_947003375.1 uncultured Lachnospiraceae bacterium | reverse complement strand
GAACACGAAGATGCACAGTCAGGCTCCCACTCCTGCCCCTGCATCTAGTGCCTCCTAATTCCAAAACAGAAAGGAGATTCACGTTATGTTCCAGAACACTAACAATTCCCGTGGTTTCGAGACCACACTCGTCAGCGAGGTTGTGCCCTCCGCCCCAACTAGGCGCAGTCTCAGCGCCCTGTTCGCCTCCCGTGCCGGGAGCCTCATGCTGCAGGATGCCATGCTGGAGGCTGGCCACGACCGCTGCCGGGCGCTTCTGGCCCAGTCTGCCCTCCAAAACACTGGCTCCATAGCCGCTATGGCTACCCGGCTCAGCAGCATCGCCCCTATGGGTAGTGAGCATTATCGTTCTCTTTTGGATGCTTATGCCAAAGGAGCCACAGAGCAGTTAGAAAGGTGGTGATTATATGCTCAACTTAATATTCTTGCTTATAGCAATAATTTGTCTGTTACTTCTTATCCTGTTCTTATTGGACAGGCTTAGCGACCGTCGATATACCGATGCAGAGAATCGTCAGATTCACCGCCTGTTGGAAGAACAGTTTTTGCTACAAGAGAAAAGCCTAGAGACCTACCGGGAAATGCTTGATGTGGCTTGTCGGGAAAAAGGCTTCTGGGAGAGTGGAAACGGCGAAGAATAGTCCGTTGTCAACCTAAAACGACAGAATTACAACAGCGTTATTTACGACATCTTATCGGCATTTTACATCTGTTAAACCATGTCTTATCGTACGGAAAAACGTTAATGCTCGAGTTTTCTTCTGGTGTGGTTTTTGCCTACAATACCGACAAAAGCCGCACCAGACAAAAGAAAGGAGATTTTATGGAAAGAGCAGCTGCAACGAAGAAGTACCGCACCATCCTTGCGGACCCCCCATGGAGCATCAACCAAAAAGGTAGTCGGGGAGCCGTTAAACACTATGACCTTATGCCGTTAAGTGCTATCATGGCCATGCCAGTAGCCGACCTTGTGGAAGGCAACTCTCATCTCTATTTATGGACGCCCAACAACATCATCCCTGAAGCGCTACAGGTGGTAAATGCATGGGGATTCACTTACCGGAACACTTTAGTCTGGGGCAAGCCAAAACTTGGGCTTGGCGTATATATCCGCACATCCCATGAATCGTGTATTTTTGCCACCCGTGGGCGAGCTCCGGTCAAGTTTCATGCGCAGCCCTCATTTATGTTTTGTGCCCAACAAGACCACAGCCACAAACCAGAAGAACAGTTTGCTGTTATAGAACGGTTATCACATGGGCCTTATCTAGAATTATTCGCCCGCCGCCGTCAGCCTGGCTGGGATGTATGGGGCAACGAGATTGATTCAGACATTATAATCCCCGATTATCCTGTACCGCACTACAGTGCTAAAGCCCTAGGAGAGGAGGTGTGATGGTTGGAACCAAAAAGTTTTATTTCCCGACTGCTGGAGTGTGCCTTTCTCTTCCTGCTCAGCGCCATACTGCTCCAGATGGGAGTAGACATCCTAACAGAAATCTGGCCGGCGCTAGCTATCATTGCCGTCATCATTTTAGGGCTTATCATTGCCTGGCGTGTATACAGGCACTGGCGGGATACGGGACAATGGTAAGAAAGAAAAGGAGTGGGCTATGAGAAGGCACAGAATAGAAAATTTAGTCTGGCGCGAGGTGGCCTGGCAGAGACAGTTTGATGTTTCTGCGGTGTGGGAGACCCTTTCCCACCTCGCCGCCCTCTCCCCGCGGGGAGCCATCATCTGGGAAAGCCGGGGAGCAAAGGGGCAAGTCTGCCATCTGCTCGGAGCCGACCAGAAATTTATCGGCAGCATAGAGGAGGCGTTTCGGGCCCACGGCGACATCCATTTCCATGATGTCACTGTAAAAGCGAGGACGCCAGTCAGTGCTGCCAGACAGCTCAGGATCAGCCATCCCAGGCTCTCCCTTAGGACCGACATCGCCGAGGCGGTCATCCGTGCCGGACTGGCGGCCCTCTCGGAGGATAAAAGCGGCACAGAGACCGTGCTGCAGATAGTGCTCGGGCGTTCCTTTGCCCCGACACCAGTCCCGGTAAATCTGCCGGACCCACATGCTTCCTGGCTGGAGATTATCCTGGGAAGCGTGGACAAGGCATCCGCCGAGAGCCGGAAGACGGTCAAGGAAAAAGCCGGACAACATATTTTCCAGGCCGTTATCCGGATTGGGGTCTCGGGTAAGGACAAAATCCTCCGCCTACGTGGCCTAAGCAGTGCCCTTAAGGTGCTGGAGTCTGCCGGTGTACGTATCCGTGAGGAAACCGAGAATCCGGTACGTCTTAATACTGCTCATGTGCCCTGGCATTTCCCCCTGCAGCTGTCCGTCAAGGAGCTCACCAACTTCCTCATGCTCCCGGCGGGCGAAGAGGAACTGCCCGGAACAGCCGGGCTACATCCAAAGCTGACTTTGCCACCAGCATGGTATAAAAGCCCGACCGGAAGACAAACCGACCGCAGCTTTGCTGTCAGTATGGACGTGGCAGCCCAAAAGAAGCTGAGCATTTCTCCTAGAGACAGTTTAGAACATACCCACCTAATCGGGCCAACAGGAAGCGGCAAGTCTACCGCCATGCAGCACCTGATTCTGGCAGACATCAAGGCAGGGCGCAGCGTCCTTGTCTTAGATCCTAAGGCCGACCTGGTGACCGACATCCTGGAACGGATTCCCGAAGAACGGGCGGATGATGTCATCGTCATTGACCCATCAGATGACTGCCCGGTAGGGTTCAACCCACTGGCATTCAAGGAATATGGTGCACCCTCACTTCTGGCAGATAGTATTCTATCGGTGTTCAAGGAAGTATTTGCAGATAGCTGGGGTGTTAGGATTGCTGACATCCTGAACGCCGCCCTTCTGACCCTGGTAGAAATTGACGGAGCAACCCTGCTTTGGCTGCCGCCCCTACTTACGGACGAGGCATTCCGGATGAAGATTATCGGCAAGGTAACTGATAAAGTTGGGCTTTTGCCATTCTGGGAACAGTTCAATGCCCTCCGGGACAGCGAAAGAAGGCAGAACATTGAGCCTGTACTTAACAAGATTCGCCAGTTCCTATTACGCCCATGGCTTCGGAATGTCCTCGGGCAGGCAAAACCAAAGTTTGCTCTGACAGACTTGTTCGAGCAGAGAAAAATTGTTCTGGTTCCCTTGAACCGCGGCCAAATCGGAGGGGAAAGCGCAAGGCTTCTCGGCAGCCTGATTGTCGGACTGACTTGGACTCTGACTCTTTCCCGCGCCAAATTGCCACCAGAACGGCGGCACATAGTCGGAGTCTACATAGATGAGCTACAAGACTACCTCAGCTTGCCGACCGATTTATCCGACGCTTTGGCTCAGGCCCGGGGGCTGGGTGTAGCACTGATTTTGGCCCACCAGTACCGCGACCAGCTGCCATTAGACATACGTTCTGGGATTGATGCCAACGCCAGGAACAAAATCGTCTTTGGTTTACAGGCTAAGGACGCCAAAGACATGGCGGCGATGGCACCGGAACTCACTGCTGAAGATTTTATGAGCCTGCCGCGCTACCAGATCTACACTTCATTCCAGTCCGGCGGAAAGAACATCGGCTGGGTGCAGGGACGGACGCTCCCGCCATCGCCAGCCCTGAGGGACGCCTCTGAGCTGAAGGCCCTCAGCCAGGCCAATTACGGCGTACCAGCTGGGCAAGTGGAGGAAGACTATCTTAAGATGATTGGTCCCAGCAGCATCGCTGGTGACACGCCGGGGGACACGCCTATCGGAAGGAGGAGACGCCCATGACCAGCCGCCTATCTAACCATGACCATAATGAAGCCGCCGGATCCCCCAATGTATCGGACTTTTCCAAGTTTAAGGTGCACGATTCCTACCGTATCCCCACTACGGACGCCGCTGACCCCGGCGACGACCCCGAGGCGAACCAACGCCTGTCACGCAAACGGCTGGAAGAACTGAGCACCCTACTGAGTCTGCGGGACAGGGGCATCCTGCTCAGCGTGCAGCGCCACCGCTACCTGATGACCGGGCAGATCATGCGGCTCCATTTTACCGAGGCCGCCACCAGCTCCGCCGCCCTCCGGGCCACCAGCCGCACCCTCAAGAGGCTCCGGCAGTACCGGCTGCTCGGCACCCTGTCCCGGCGGATAGGGGGAGTGAGGGCCGGCTCCGGCTCCCTCGTCTGGCACCTCACCCACGGCGGCGAACGCCTGCTTCGGCTTTATGATGAGCGGGCTTACCCTTGCCGGAGAATCTTTGACCCCAGCCCATTTTTCCTCGCCCACACGCTGGCAACGGCGGAGGTTTCAATCCAGTTACAAGAAATGTGCCGGGGTGGAAAAATCGAACTCACAGATCTGCAGCCTGAACCCGAATGCTGGCGCTCCTACAGCCAGCATGGGACACACCTGTCCCTGAAGCCCGACCTCTATGCCGCTACTGTGTCCGGGGAATATGAGGACAGGTACTTCTTCGAGATTGACCTGGATACGGAGTCGCCCAGCAAGGTGGTGGAGAAATGCCAGCGCTACCACCAGTATTACCACAGCGGGCTGGAGCAGAAAGGGTCGGGGGTCTTCCCGCTCACCGTCTGGATCGTACCGGATGAAGCCAGGAGGGCACGCCTCATTGCCGCCATCCGCGCCGCCTTTGACAAGCAGCCCCGGCTGTTCGCGGTCATCACTGGCGAGGAGCTGGCGCATCTTGTCCGCCAGGGCGGGGACGAAAGGATGCTGTGCTGAGCCGCCGGCTCCAGGCCCTTAGCCCAGCTAAGGGAGTAGGGCGGCTGTATGTGAGGGGACGTATTGCTGCTGAATTTATTTTTGCTAAAGGATTTAATCCAAAGGAGAATTATGAAACGAATGAAATCAATGCAGGAGACATGCTCCCTGTTAAATAGAATCAAAAATGTAGGCGAAACAGTCTCCGCATTCCTTTATCTGTATGGCTACGCTGAGCGTCCAGACATCATGGATCCGGAAGAAAACGTGGTCAACGTGGGGATTATGTTGAATTTCGATGCTACAGCCACACGGAGAGCTTTGCAAAAGGTCTGCGATGAGCAAAAAGAAAATGGACACCCAGAGATTGCTGCAGCAGCCTTGAAGCTTGCCCTTTATCTTGGCGACCTGGAAAAAGAAATACTGGACAAAAATACAGAATAGGCAGAATGCTACCCTGACCATATATCCCGCATCTACTGGCCTTAGCTGTGCTAAGGGTCTGGATAACAAATTCAACTAAGGAACATGTGTATAGCCACACATAATGCCAAAAGAAAGGAGGCCAACATATGGCACATGAGACTACTATCTGGTTCTTCGACATGTTCTCCGGCATCGGCGGGTTCCGCGCCGGGCTGGAGCGGGCCGGCGGGTTCACCTGCATCGGCCACTGCGAAATTGACAGGCACGCCGACCGGGCCTACCGTGCGGCGCACAATGTAAAAGAAAGCGAGGTATTCTATGAAGACGCGACCAGAATCGATCCGGACACCATGCCTGAGTTCGACCTGCTCTGCGCAGGGTTCCCTTGCCAGTCATTTTCTATCGCTGGCAGAAGAAAAGGATTTGAAGATGCAAGAGGCACTCTCTTCTTTGAGATTGCCCGGGTGGCTGCAGCGAGACGGCCTCCATATCTTCTCCTTGAGAACGTCCCGGGACTGCTTTCGCATGACAGCGGCCGGACGTTTGCAGCCATCCTCGATACGCTTTGCCAGCTACACTATAGCGTCGAGGTCCAAGTGCTTGACAGCAAGGATTTTGGCGTGCCCCAGTCCAGGCGCCGGGTGTACATTGTCGGATATCTTGATTCCCGATGCGCCGGAAAGATACTACCTTTCCTCAGGACAAACCCGGAGGCTCTTAAGTGCCTCCTGCCCGGCCGGCAGGACTCCAGGGTCTATGACCCATCCGGTGTCTCCCGGACGCTGCTCGCCAAAAGCGGCGGAGTTGGAGGGAGAACCGGCCTGTATGCCGTAGGTCCTGGCCGGAACGCGGGGCTTTTGGTCAAGGAGGCCACCAAAAGCGGCTACAAAGAGGCCCATCCCGGCGATTCCGTCGACCTGGGCTTTGCCAGCCAGAACACCCGCCGGGGGCGGGTCGGGAAAGACATCGCCCATACCCTCAACACGGGCGGTTCCCAGGGCGTGGTCACACCAGACCTGCGCATCCGCCGGCTCATGCCCCGGGAATGCTTCCGGCTGCAGGGATTCTCAGAGACGCAGATCGACCGTCTGCTCTCGGTGGATTCCGATACCCAGGCCTATAAGCAGGCAGGGAACGCCGTCACCGTCAACGTGGTGCATGCCATAGGGCTCCGCCTCAAGGCCGCACACAGGGTCTCTGTGGCCGCGGCAGGGGCTGGAAAGGAGGCGGTATGATGGGAAGAAAGCGCGGACGGCCAGCAGCTTCGGGCCATGTGAATGTGACCCCGGAATTCCGCCCAGAGCCGGATATCGAGAAGCTGGGGCGGGCATTGATCGCTATTGCAGTCAGCATTGCTGAAGCTAAGAAAAAGGAAAGTGCAGGAGATGCCGATGCCGCACAGGCTCCTCTTAGCAGCACAAAGATAAGGACATATTCCGCTGGGAAAAAGGGGGATGGTATGACATAAGCGCCATCATTATCATCCCCCAGTGCAGGCCATCCACCTAAAGCTGGCGCTGTCCACTCACAGCGGCGCCCATGCGGCGGACAGCCTGCCGGGGCAGCAGTCCTGTCCCTAAAAACATCAAGAGAAAGGAGGATCCAGAAAGATAAGGCCGTAACAAAGTAACCAAAAACAGACATTCGGCGGACACGGTGCGTTCATTATCCAGGGGCGCATCCGTAGATGCCCCTCAAGGATGACGGAACACGCAGAGGCAGTCAGCCAGGAAAGGAGGGGCATGCCAAATGTTGAGCAGAAGGTTCGGGGTCGAGGTGGAGTTCACCGGGATTACCCGGAGGGAGGCAGCTGATGCTGCCGCCGCCTACCTCGGCACCACAGCCGTCTATGCTGGCGGCTACTATGAGGCTTATGAGGTCCGGGCACCGGACGGGAGAATCTGGAAGTTCATGTATGACAGCAGCCTCAAATGCCAGCGCAGAGAGAACGGCAGGACCATCGAGACGAACACCAAGTTCAGCGTGGAGATGGTCACACCCATCCTGCGTTACCAGGAGGATATCAGTATCCTACAGGAAATGCTGCGGCGCCTGAGGAAAGCCGGAGGCTTTGCCAACAGGTCCTGCGGCATCCACATCCATCTGGACGGGGCGGGGCACACCGTGAGGAGCATCCGCAACTTCATCAACATCATTGCGAGCAGGAACGACCTGTTCTATAAAGCCCTGCAGATTGCACCCGAGAGGATGCGCTACTGCCAGAAGATGGACCAATGGCTGGTGGAGCGGATGAACCAGGAGAAGCCCACTACCATGAAGCAGCTTGAGGACATCTGGTATGAGAAGTATACCGGGGACCGCAACGGCCATTACCATAAGAGCCGCTACCACTTCCTCAATCTCCACAGCTTCTTCCACGGCAACCATACCGTGGAGCTCAGGGGATTCAATGGAACGCTCCATGCCGGGAAGGTCCGGGCATACGTGGTGTTCGCCTTGGCCCTGAACCATCAGTCCTTGACCCAGAAGTCCGCACGCTACCACAGGGTGCAGGAGGAGAACGAGAAGTTTGCCATGCGTGTCTACCTGAACCGTATCGGGTTCATTGGCGATGAGTTCAAGAGCTGTAGGGAGCATCTCTATCAGCACCTGAGCGGCAATGCCGCCTGGCGCTACGGCTCCCGGGAGAATGTCAGGAGCCATGTCAATACGCATGGCCAGAGAAACGGAGGTGACATCAATGAAGACAGATGACAAGAAAATCCAGAAAGGGCGGCTGTACATCGCCTATGGTTCGAACCTGAACCTGAGGCAGATGGCAAGGCGCTGTCCCATGGCGGAAGTTGTCGGAAAGACGGTTCTTCGGAACTGGAAGCTGGTCTTTAGGGGCGTGGCCACGATCGAGCGCTGCACCGGCCATACCGTGCCGGTGCTGGTCTGGCGGCTACAGCCAAAGGATGAGCAGAGCCTCGATGCCTATGAGGGATGGCCGCACCTTTATCGCAAAGGGACCTTAAGGATTACCATGGATGGGAGACGGGTCTATGCTATGGTCTACATCATGAACGAGAACCGGCACCCTTATGGCATGCCGTCCAAAGGGTATTTCCAGACGATCCTGGATGGCTACAAAAAAGCGGGGTTCAATGAGGGCACCCTGTGGCGGGCGGCCTCGGACTCCGTGAATGGGGAGGAGAGGAATGGATGAAGTGATTAAGAAACAGATTCTAGATGTCCGGGCGACCGGGGCGGCCAACATGTTCGACATAATTACCGTCCAGTACATCGCCTGCCAAAAGGGATACTATGAGCTAGTC
Organism: uncultured Lachnospiraceae bacterium; assembly: GCA_947003375.1. Taxonomy (GTDB): domain Bacteria; phylum Bacillota; class Clostridia; order Lachnospirales; family Lachnospiraceae; genus Acetatifactor. The sequence goes on along the minus strand of CAMQOJ010000065.1, from coordinate 4,374 downwards.
ATCTACCTGGAAGAACACCGCAAGGAATATGCGGACTTCATCCTCAGGGGTGACACTGGCTAATCCGTAGATTCTCCGCATTTTACCTGATCTTTTGACTTGCTTTTTTAGGCGGTCTGAGTGATAGATGGTGTGCGGGGAAAAGAAAGGAGAAAAATACTATGAGCACAGAATACCAGTACAACCAGACCGGAGCCGAGCGCAAGGCGCTGGTTCAGGCAATCAGCGAGTTGCTGGCCGTACCGGCGTCCTATCAGGGCGCACCCACTTTCGCCTACACCATAGGCGGATACAGCGTGGACAGGAACGGCGTGCTCTCCTTTACAGAGGGCATAGACCAGGAAGAAGCGGAACGGGTGGTCTCCGGCCTGCGGGAGCGGGGGTTCGTCGCAGACGATGCCTCTGGAGAGGACGCTCCTGCTGAGGAAAATGCAACAGAAATGGCGGCAGAGGCTGATATGGAAAGTGGGGCGGATGAAACAGAGGAGGCTATTGCAGAAGATACCGCTGCAGCAGCTGAGGGCAGCCCTGCCGGGGATAATGCCCTGACAATCGAGATGCCTAAAGCTGGCTTTACCGATATCGCCCTGGACAACCTACATAAGATTGTCGCCAGCAAAGCGACGCTGCTTAAGAAAGCCCTCGATGCAGCCAGTCTTCCGATCATCGACACTGGAGACAAGCTAAAATTCCCCTGGTTCACTTTGAAGGGGATAGAGGGCGAAGCTGATGCCTACAGCCGCCTGGTCGCCGCCATCTGTCAGATGGCGAAGGAGCGGAAGCGTGTCACTGCCAAAGAATGCGGCACGGAGAACGACAAGTTCCATATGCGCCTGTTCCTAGTCCAGCTGGGCTTTATCGGGGACGAGTACAAAGTCGCCCGGAAGATACTGCTCAAGAACCTTTCCGGCAACAGCAGCTGGAAAGCTGGACATGCGCCCGTGCGGGCAGCCTCAAATACTGAGGCTGGCAGCACAGAGACCGCTCTGCCAGAAGGACCGGAGGAGGACATGACGCATCCGGAAACAGAGGAGAGTGACGCTTATGGCGGATAGGGACCCATCCCCAGCCGGGAAACCGTGGAGTGGGTGTGGAAGATATAGCCGAGCACCTTGAAATGCGGACGACTAAATGCCGCATATATAGCCAGCCTGCCATTCGGTGGGCTGGTATTCCTAAAATGTAATGGAATTATGAGTTTATTAACAAAGGGATAACAATAGCGTTAGCGTCTTGATTTTAGTGGCCAAGAGAGCTATAATCGCACAAATAGCGCGAAAGGAGGTTTTTATATATGAGTCTTCCTGGTACGGAAAACATGCAGATGAATCCCATGCAGGCACTCGCTGGGGCAATGACGCCCAAGTTTGCCGTTTCCTACCTCCGCGTTTCCACGCGCGGGCAGGCTGAACGGGGCGGCGGTGCAGATGAGGGGTTCTCAATCCCGGCACAGCGTGAGGCCAACAAGAAGAAAGCGCTCTCTATGGGCGCAATGGTGGGCAAGGAGTTCGTGGACCGCGGGGCTTCCGCCAAATCTGCCGACCGCCCGGAGCTCCAGAAGATGCTGGAGTACGTAAAAGAAAATGCCGATAGGGTAGATTATGTCATTGTACATAAGGTAGACCGTCTGGCCCGTAACCGGGGTGACGACATCGACATCATGCGCACCCTGCGGGAATGCGGGGTCCAGCTGGTCTCTGCCTCAGAAAGCATTGACGACACCCCAGCCGGGATGCTGCTCCACGGCATCATGAGCTCGATTGCTGAGTTTTACTCGCAGAACCTGGCGAATGAGGTCAAAAAGGGCTTGAACGAAAAGGTCAAGAATGGAGGCACGCCGAGCCTGGCACCATTGGGATATCTGAATATCCGGCGCGTTGATGATAAGGGCCGTGAGGAGAGGACCGTAGTGCTGGACGAACAGCGGGCACCGCTGGTCAAGCTGGCATTCGAGGAATATGCCACTGGGCAGTGGACGGTTGAGGATCTCGCCGACCATCTGGCAGCCTGTGGGCTTGCTACAAGGTCCACTCCTAAAGTACCGTCTGTGCCGATCAACAAGAAGGCACTGAATAAGATCCTCATCAATCCGTACTATAAGGGCATAGTCACTTATAATGGAGTCGAGTACGAAGGAGCGCATACGGCACTGGTGGATGCTGACATATGGCAGCAGGTGCAGGATATCCTGCTTTCCCATGTGAATGGCGAGCGCACCAGGGAGCATCCCCATTTCCTGAAAGGGAGCCTGTTCTGTAGGAACTGTGGTTCCCGGATGATTATCAATTACACAAAATCCGGGACAGGAGCCAGATATCCATACTTTGTCTGTGCAGGGCGGCATAATAAGAGGGTGGACTGTAGGCAGAGGGCGGTGCTGATCGAGGAAGTGGAACGGCAGGTGGAGAGAATCTATGATAAATATTCTTTCCCGCCATATATCCGGTCGTGCCTGGAAAACTGGCTGGATGGGAACCTAAAGAAGGAACGTGAGAAGTATGATGCAGAGCTGGATGGCCTGCGCCGGGAAAAAGACAAGCTCGAACGTCAACGGAAGAAACTGCTCGAAGCTCATTATAATGATGCCATCCCTCTTGACCTGCTCAAATCCGAACAACAGAAGATTGCAAAGCAGCTGGCAGCCATCGACCATCAGGTAAAGGCCCATGATTTTGCATTTACCGAAATGCAGGAGAGACTAGGTGAAGCCCTGGAATTGATAGAGGACTGCGGGATGACTTACCGCCAGGCTGGAGACCATATCAAGAAGCTGCTGAACCAGACCATTTTTTCCCGATTGCTGGTTGGGGAAGATGGGCAGGTGGAGCCAGAGTTTGCGGAGCCATTCGGTATGTTGGCACAGGCAGCCGGTGCGGTCAATGCAGCAAAGGGACAGGAATGCAGAAAAAGCGAAGACGGCAGCAACGAAGAAATCCGTGGCACTACAGTGCCCACGGATTTCTTCTCTACAATTTCCAACCGCCTGTCAAATTTTTTTGGCCAAAGTTGGATTATGGACTTTTTGGTGGAGCATACGGGATTCGAACCCGTGACCTCCACACTGCCAGTGTGGCGCGCTCCCAACTGCGCTAATGCCCCTTACCAGAAAGAGTATACCACATTTTCCGCAAAAAGCAAGAGAAAATTTGAAAAAATTGCATTTCGAAGGGAAATTATAGAATTAAGATTATTTAACAATGGAATTTAGTTTATTTTGTCAAAATGCATCAGCGCCCTGCACCTGACCATATATTGACAGGGAAATACTCATATGCTATCTTTAGGACAGACGACAGCACATGCGCTTCGCAGGCCGGTTTCTCAGGGAAAGCCTGCGGCCAGGCATCCGCATGGTGCCGGGAGCGATGTCTGCACAGGAGACAGGAGGGATTTCAGGATGACAGAGGAAATGTCCATAATCGGCAGCGAAGCCTATAATGCGGCGAAAGAGATTCTGGAGGCCGCGGGACTTGAGGAGGGAGACCTGTTCGTGGTGGGCTGCTCCACCAGCGAGGTGGCGGGGGCCGGGATAGGCACGTTCTCCAGCCCGGAGCTGGCGGAGGTGGTGTTCGGCAGCATCTACCAGGCCACCCAGGAGACGGGGGTCTACCTGGCCGCCCAGTGCTGCGAGCATCTCAACCGGGCCCTGATACTGGAAAAGGAAGCGGCGGCCAGGTATGGGTACGAGATCGTCAGCGTGATCCCCCAGCCAAAGGCGGGAGGGGCTTTTGCCACAGCGGCATACAAGACCTTCGAGGAGCCGGTGGCGGTGGAGCATATCAGGGCCAGGGCGGGCATGGACATCGGCGATACCCTGATTGGGATGCACTTGAAGGACGTGGCCGTGCCTGTACGGATCCGTACCAGGGAAATCGGCGATGCCCGCGTAGTCTGCGCCCGCACCAGGCCGAAGCTGATTGGCGGCGCAAGGGCAGTATATGGGCCGGACGAAGACAGCCCTAAGGCGAATTAGAACCGGCCCGGGCTCCTGCAGCGGCTATTTTTCCGTCAGGTGCCGGAGCAGCGCCTCGCAGCCCTCGGTCACGTCCTGGTAGGTGGCATCGAAGTCGCCGGTATACCAGGGGTCGGAAATGTCGCGGTCAGAGCCCGCGAAGGCCAGGAGCTTGTGGATTTTCCCCTCCGGGTCGCTGCCCAGCATCCGGCGCATGTTGCGGATATTGGCGCTGTCCATGCCGATGAGGTAGTCGTATTTGCCGTAATCGGAGGGCGTAAGCTGGACGGCGCGCTTTCCCCCACAGCCGATGCCGTGCTCCGCCAGCTTGGCCTTGGCGGGCGGGTAGACGGGATTGCCTATGCCGTTCCAGATTTCCTCTGTGCTGGTGGCGGCGGAGGCGATGTGGAACTGGGCGGAAA
>CAMQOJ010000064.1 GCA_947003375.1 uncultured Lachnospiraceae bacterium | reverse complement strand
GGGGAGGGGGATTTCTCACTGATCCTGCTGGATGTGGTGATGCCGGGAATGGACGGTTTTACGTTGCTGAAGAGGCTCCAGGACGATGACGCTACCAAGAGCGTGCCGGTGATCCTGATCACCAGCCTTTCCGATGTGGCCAGCGAGGAGCGCGGGCTTATCCTGGGAGCCGTGGACTATATCACGAAGCCCTTCCATCCCCTGATCGTCCGGGCGAGGGTCAACACCCATGTGAAGCTGTACCAGTACCGCAAACAGGTGGAACAGCAGTCCATGACCGACCAGCTCACGGGAATCGCCAACCGGCGCAGGTATGAGGAATACAGCATCACAAGGTGGAACGAGGCCATCCGGCTGCATGCCCCGTTCTCCATCTGCATGTTCGACATCGACCGCTTCAAAGTATATAACGACACCTTCGGCCATCCCGCCGGGGATAAAGTGATTTCCGCCGTGGCCCAGACTGCGGCCTCCTATCTGCAGCGCAGCACGGACTTCCTGGCCCGCTATGGCGGCGAGGAATTTGTGGCGATCACCATGGGGGACCCGTCCGATAAGATATTCGAGCATATGAAAAAGATCCGGCAGGCCATAGAGGATCTCCACATTCCCCATGACCCCTCCGTAGCCCAGTGGGTCACGGTCAGCATGGGCGGCATTACCGTCTGTCCCCCGGTGGAGCACGGCTACGGGTTTTACCTGCAGTTCGCGGACACGCAGCTGTACGACGCCAAGCGGCATGGGCGCAACAGGGTGGTCTGGGCTGACGAAAAGCTGAAGCAGATGCTGGAAAAAGAGCGCTGAGACCAGGGCGCGAGGCGCGGACGCCGCCCGCCCGGCGGGGGATGGAAAGGAAATCGCAGTACATAAGCGGCGGGAGCCCGGGAGGAAGGGGCTCCGCTGCTTTTTTCATGCAATAAATAAAAATTTAAATAAACAGTATATAACACTTGACAACAGTTGCATACTGTTATATACTGTTTGCAAGGAGGAAGGATAGATGCGCATTATAATAAACAGTTCTTCCATGGTCCCTATCTATGAACAGATTGCAGACCAGATCAAGACCCTGGTACGCGACGGGGAATTGAAAGAGAACGATAACCTGCCCTCTGTCAGGGCGCTGTCGAAGGATCTGCGGATCAGCGCGCTGACCGTGAAAAAGGCCTATGACAGCCTGGAGGGGGAGGGCTTCGCCGTGACTGTCCACGGCAAGGGGACCTACATTGCGGCAGTGAACCCGGGCCTTTTGATGGAAGAGCAGAAGAAGGAGCTGGAGGCCGATCTGGAGATGGCTGTCCAGAAAGGCAGGAGATACGGGATAAGCGATGAGGACATCAGGACTTTATTTGAACTGATTTTGGAGGGATGACTATGTTGAGGATTGAAAATTTACGGAAAAGCTACGGCACATTCCGGCTGGACTGCTCCATGGAAGTCCTGCCGGGGCGGGTGACCGGGCTGGTGGGACAGAACGGGGCAGGGAAGAGCACCACGTTCAAGGCAGTGCTGGGGCTGGTTAAGCCCGACGGCGGCAGGATAGAGATCCTGGGGAAAGACAGCAGCCAGTTCGGCGCAAAGGATAAGCAGAAGCTGGGCGTAGTCCTGTCCAACGCGGGATTCAGCGGCTACCTGACCATAAGGGACATCGTCCCTGTCATGAGCGGCCTCTATGCCCGTTTCGACAGGGCGTTCTTCCAGGAGCAGGCCAGGCGGTTCGGGCTTCCCGACAACCAGAAGATTAAGGAATTCTCCACGGGGATGAAGGCGAAGCTGAAGGTCCTGACAGCCATTTCCCACAGGGCGCAGCTTCTGATCCTGGATGAGCCTACGGCGGGCCTGGACGTGGTGGCAAGGGATGAGCTTTTAGAGCTGCTGCGGGCGTTCATGGAGCAGGACGAGGACAGGGGGATTCTGGTGAGCTCCCACATCTCCGGCGACCTGGAGAGCCTGTGCGACGACGTCTATATGATACATGATGGGAAGATCGTCCTCCATGAGGATACGGACGTGCTGCTGGACAGCTACGCGGTGCTGAAGATGGACGAAGAGCAGTACCGGACGATCGAGAAGCGCTATATCCTGCGCAGCAGAAAGGAGAGCTTCGGCTATAGCTGCCTGACGAATCAGAAACGCTTCTACAGCGAGAACTATCCGAAGCTTGCCGTCCTGAAGGGCAGCATTGACGAAGTGATTATGATGATGATACGGGGGGAGGCATTATGAAAGGATTATTGATCAAGGATCTGAGACTGATGAAAAATATGGGGAATTCCCTGGCGCTCATCCTGCTGATGGCAGTGGGCATGTCCTTCTACATCAAGGATATCAGCTTCATCGTGGTCTATATGGCAATCATCGGGACGACGCTCACGTCCAGCACCATCAGCTACGATGAGTTCGACAATGGCAACGCGTTCCTGTTCTCCCTGCCGGTGTCCAGAAAGGACTATGTGCTGGAAAAATATCTGTTCTCCCTGCTGATGTGCGGCGTGGGATGGCTTCTGGGGAGCATAATCGCCATTGTGGCCGGAGCGGCCAGGCACGCCCTTGTCCCCGCGGAGGGCCTGATGACAGCGGTGGCGTTGCTGCCTGTAGCAATCGGCCTGAACGTGGTCCTGATCCCGCTGCGCCTGAAATTCGAGGCGGAGAAGAGCAGGATAGCCCAGATTATGGTCATGGGAGGCTTCTTCCTGGTGTGTGTCCTGGGGGCAAAGCTTGCCGAAAGGCTGGGCATCGACCTGAACGCGCTGGGGGAGCGGATGCCCGCAATGAGCGAAGGGGCGGGTATAGCGGCCGTCCTGGCCGTCAGCGTGGTCCTGCTGTTCATCTCCTGCCATATCAGCATCCGGATCATGGAGCGCAAGGAGTTCTGAGGAGGGTTGAATAATGCGCGCTTTCATGATATGCTATAAATCATGATTATCACGGCAAAGGAAATGACTATGATACGAGGCGGGTTGATATGGAAAAGGATGTAATGTTATACCAGTCAATCATCACGGATATAAAAGAAATCATTTCAGCAGGACAGCAAAACGCATATAGCGCCGCAAATACCGCTATGGTGCTGACCTACTGGCACATCGGCAAACGGATTATAGAGCAGGAGCAGGATGGCAGTGAGCGCGCGGAATATGGGAAGCGGCTGATTAGCGTGTTGTCGGAAGAACTGAAAAAAGAATTCGGCAAGAGCTATTCCGAACGAAATCTGCAATATTTCAGAAAATTCTATTTGTGTTTTCCAGACGAGCAGATTGTGAACACGCGTGTTCACAATCTTAGCTGGTCACATTTCAGAAGCCTTTTGCGCGTGCCGGATGAAAACGCCAGAATGTGGTATATGAATGAGGCGGCTGCTGAAAATTGGGGAGTCCGGACGCTGGACCGAAATATCGGTACGCAATATTATTACCGGCTTCTGTAATCGCCGAAAAAAGCTGCCGTTATTGCAGAAATGAAACAGAAAACAGCGGAATATCAGAAAACCCATTTTGAATTGTTTAAGAACCCGGTGATGGCGGAATTTCTGGGCTTTAAGGCTGAGGACTCTTATCTGGAAAGCGATTTGGAATCGGCAATCCTCTCACATATTCGGGATTTTTTGATGGAGATGGGGAAGGGTTTTGCGTTTGTAGCCCGACAGCAGCATATCATAACAGAAAACGAGGACTATTACATCGACTTGGTCTTTTACAACATTGAGTTGAAATGCTATGTGTTGATTGACTTAAAAACGGGCAGGATTACCCATCAGGACGTAGGACAGATTGACATGTATGTCCGGATGTACGATGACTTAAAGTGCAAAGAGGGCGAAATCCTACCATTGGGATTTTGCTCTGCGCTGAGACCGACGAGGATATTGCCAGATATTCCGTACTGCATGATAATGAACGGCTGTTCATGTCCAAGTACATGACTTACCTTCCGACCAAGGAGCAGCTTCGGGCGGAAATTCAACGCCAGAAAGAGATTTTCTATATGCAGCATCCGGCGTTGCAGGAAAAAAGCGGTGATGCAGAATGCGCAGACCAGAAGAGCTGATTGCGGAACTGTGCCGGGATGGGATTGAGCATAAAAACGAAATATGGCACAGCGACGGGAAGCCTAAAGGAGGCTTCCCGTCGCCTGTCATATGGCGGAAACTACATCATGGTATCGTCCCGCAGGACCTCCGCCAGGCTGATCTTCCGCACATTCCGCCAGGCCAGGAGATAACTGAGCGCCACGCAGGCCAGGATGGCCAGCATGAACAGGCCGATGGGAATCAAAGGTGCCTCCGCCAGGAATTCCCCCGCATCCACATAGCTCAGCTTCAGCATGGCGGCCACGACAGCAGCCGCCAGGGGAAGGGTGATCAGGACAGGCCGCCCCGCTAAGACCAGCGCCTCGATGCAGAACATCTTCCGCAGGGACGCCGGCGTCAGCCCCACGGACATGTACCTGGCGAACTCCCGCCTGCGCTGGCGCACGAAGCCCAGGGTGTTGGAGAACACATTGCCCAGCCCGATGACGGCCAGCAGCACGCAGAAGCCGCCGAAAATGCCCGCCATGCCCTGCATTTGGGCATTGTTGGCGTCCCATTCCCGGATGCGGTTTTCGCTCTCCGTCCTGTAGCTTTGGCCCAGGAGAGCATGGATCCGCTCCTCCAGCTCGTCCAGCTCCTCCAGGGTGGCGTCCTCTCTCCCCAGGATGCAGACAAAGGAATCTTGATCGGTGCCGCCGATCTGCCCGCTGATTTCCTTCCACAGGGACGCGGGGAGGAAATGTACTAATTCATAGTAGTCAAGCTTGGCGTACTCCTCTCGCAGGGCGGGAACCTGTGTGGTATAGGCCGTCACCGGAACCTCGGCCGTCATATCCTCCCTGCCGGACTGCCGCAGGATGCTCACAGGGGCTTCCCCCACACTGTCCTTTTTCAGGTAAGGGAAGAAGACCGGATGCCGGAAGTCCGGATTCGTCACGTCCCGGATCTGGTTCAGGATCACCGCCCCGTCCAGCCGGGGATCGGCCCCAATCTGCCCGCAATAGGCCAGAAAGCTGCTGTCGTCCAGTATGACCAGGGGCACGTTCACCAGCCAGCCCTCCGCCGTCTGCGCCGCATGATGCCCGGGGGCCTGGGAAAATCCGCCGAAGGCCTTCATCTCATCGCTAAGCTGGTCCTCCGTGATCAACCGCTTTGCCCATGCCCTCCGGTACATGATGGCATTCTCCACGCCGTCCAGCTCCCGGATGCGCTCCGCCGCAGGGAAGCCTTCCTCCTGGCTGTCCTTGACAGTGACATAGATGTCCCAGGTATCCAGGTATCTCATGAAATACGTCTCCTTGGTGCTGATGCCGGAGAGGGTGAAGAAGCACTGCATCATGGTAAAGGCCATAAAGGAGAACAGGAGGGACAGCGAGGCCGTCCGCAGGGCCCTGCGCTGGGCCTTCAGGGCATTGCCCGCCAGCTCCCCCTCCACGCCGAACAGGAGGCTGAGGATGGGGGAGCGTTTCCTGCGCTTCAGCCGAAGCTCCCCGGTGTTGCGGATGGCCTCCAGGGGCGTGAGCCTGCTCAGCTTCCTGGCAGGCAGCCAGGCGGAGATCCATATGGTGGCTGCCGTGACCAGCAGGGTGGCTGCCAGAACCAGGGGATGGTATGCGGGGCTTGCCTCATGGCGGCCCATATCGCTGCCCAGCAGGACATTCGTCAGGAGCATCAGCCCTATCCCGCCCCCGATACCGAGGAGATTCCCCAGAAGCACCGGCAGGGCGCAGAGCGAGGCGGCCTCCTGCAGGAGACAGGTGCGGATCTGCTTCGGCGTGGCCCCGATGCTGGAGAAGATGCCGAACTGATGGATCCTGGCGTTCATGGACACGGCAAAGGAATTGTGTATGATGACAATCAGGGAGGAGGCCGCCACCACCGTGATCAGGAGGAACAGGGGAAACACCAGCCTGGGCGCGGTGTCCTGGGGATCCCGGATCAGGTACAGCGCCAGGAGCTGATGGTGATAGGAAATCTTCTCCGGGGGAATCCCCGCCAGCGCGGCGATGCGGGGCGTGTCCGCCAGGACGTCCCTGTAATGGCGGAAATAGAGGTCTGTCACCGTCTCTCCGTCCCGGCTCTTCTGCTCGTTCACGACTGCGTCCTCCACAGTGGCAAAATCCCGGATGGCGTCCAGGGCGTCCCCGTGAAGCTCTCCCGTCAGACGGCTCTGCCAGCCGCCCTCCTCCAGCACGATCCGCTCCACCTCATATTTCCACATGTTATAGAACAGACAGCACAGAAGGGAGAGCAGCAGCGCCGAAATCAGGGCCGAAAGCCTTACGGACAGGCTGGAGGAGGGGTTGTTCTTCCTGTAATCGGATGAATATTCTTTCCACATGATGCCCAGCGCCGTCATGCCTCCGCAGACAGCGCCTTCACCTCCCTCCGTTCATCGCTTATGATGCGCCCGTCCTGGACGGTGATGATGCGCTCCGCCTCCAGGGCTATCTTTTCGTCATGGGTGATCAGTAAGATGGTCTGCTCCAGGCTGCGGTTGGAGAGCTTGAGCATGTCCATGATTTCCCTGGAATTCTTCTGGTCCAGGTTCCCCGTGGGCTCGTCCGCCAAAAGCAGCGCGGGGCGGTAGATCAGGGAGCGGGCGATGGCCACCCGCTGCTGCTGGCCGCCGGACAATTGGCCAGGCAGCGCCTCCAGGCGGTCTGCGATTCCCAGGGTGTCTACCACTTTTTGAAAATATTCCTGATTGGGCTTCTTTTTGTCCAGGGCCAGGGGCATCAGGATGTTCCTGCGCACGGTGAGGGTGGGGATCAGGTTGTAGAACTGGTACACCAGCCCCACCTTCCTGCGCCGGAAGATTGCCGCCTGGGTCGGATTCAGCCTGGAGAGGTGGGTGCCGTCTATGATGACAGTCCCCTCGGTGGGCTTGTCCACGGTGCCCAGGATGTGCAGCAGGGTGGACTTGCCCGAGCCGGACGCGCCCACGATTGCCACGAATTCCCCCTTGTCTACGGACAGGTCGATCCCGTCCAATGCTCTTACCTGATTGTCGCCGGCGCCGTACACTTTTCGGACGCCCTGGCATTTTAGGATTTCCATATTGAGTTGCTCCTTTCTGATCTGCAGGATTGCCTTACAGATACAGTATAGCAGATGAAACTTACAGATCAGTGACTGTAGAAGCGAATCTCGAAAAGAGCGCCTCCGGCCGGCCGGTTCCTGGCCCGGAGGGTACCGTTCTGGCGTTGTATGATCTCCTTTGCCAGGGCCAGCCCGATGCCGATGCCGCCCCTGGCAGCGTTCTGCCCCCGGTAGAAGCGCTCGAAGAGATGGGGCATGTCCTCTTTGGCGAAGCCCTGGCCCTGGTCCCAGATCAGGATTTCCGTATACAGGGGATTCTGGGCGTAGGAGCAGTGGATCGTCCCTCCCCCACCGTGCTCCATGCAGTTCTTCATCAGGTTCATCACCGCCTCCATGGTCCAGTCCAGATCCGCCAGGATCCGCATGCCACCCTGCTCCGGTATGTCCAGGGAGACGGCGGATGCGGCCAGCAGCTCCTGCAGGTTTTCCGCCGCAAGGGTCAGCAGGGTGAAGACGTCCACTTCTTCCCTCTGCAGGGCCAGGGCCCCGGCATCGATGCGGGACAGGAGCAGCAGGGCCTCCTCCAGATGGGTCAGGCGCTGGAGCTGCTTTTGTATCTGCTCCAGATGGGCCTGGGCGCCGGAAGCTTTTCGGGCACGGTCATATTCCAATATTTGCAGGGACAGGGAGATGGCGGTGATGGGAGTCCTGATCTGATGGGCGATGTTGGACAGGTTCTCCGCAAAGCCGTTCCTGGCCCGGAGGGCAGCCTCCTTCGCCTGATAGAGGGATGTGACGGTCTTGTAAATCTCATCCTCCAGCCTGGAGAAATCGTCCTCCCCTGTGGCAGGCTCCCCGGAGGACGCTTCCCTGGAGGACGCTTCCCTGGAGGACGCCTCCACGGAGGCGGAAAGGATGGGGGCGGCGCCGGTGCAGGCCTGTTCCAGATATGCCGTCAGGGCCTGGACGCGCAGGGCCTCCCGGCGGTTGCGGTAAGCCCAGGTGCAGGCGAAGAGCAGGCTCCCTGCCAGGAACCCGGCCCCGACGCACCAGAGGCTCTGCCTGTAGGTGGGGACGGAGAAGTCGCTGACCCGGTATCCCAGGGACCACAGGATGTCTTCCACGGCAGTACCGTCGGCGTTCTCGCCCGTGTACTCCTTCAGGGCGGCGGCAACGATCCTCCTGGCCTCCGGATCCTGCTCCACAACCTCCCCGCAGACCGCGTTCAGCAGGTCGAACTGCAGGCGCCCGTAATGGAAGGTAAAGAACAGCACGGCCAGGGCGGCGGCCAGGAGGCTTGCGGACATCGTCAGCCCCAGGGTGACAAGAACATTCTTCCGTGTGCTCATAAGGTATCCTCCATGCGGTAGCCCACGCTCCTGACGGTCTTCAGGCAGGCGGGCTGGCGGAGCTTGTCCCGCAGCCGCTTCATGGTGACCGTGAGGGTGTTGTCGTTCACATAGCTTCCGTTCGCGTCCCATACCTGGGCAAGGATCTGCTCCCTAGTGAGGGTCTTTCCCCTGTGCTGCATCAGGTACAGGAGCAGTTGGTATTCCGCTGCGCTCAAGGGGATTTCCTCCGATTGGCAGGTGACTGTCCGGCGGTTCTGGTCTATGCGGATGCCGCCGCAGGATAGATACTGCTCCGCCACATTGCCGGTCCTGCGCAGCAGCGCCAGGATGCGGGAGTGCAGCACCTCCAGCTGGAAGGGCTTGACTACATAATCGTCCGCACCGTCCCGGAAGCCGGAGACGATGTCCGAGGCGTCGCTGCGGACAGTGAGGAAGATGATGGGCAGCTCTCTCCATCTGTCCCGAATCCACCGGCACAGCCTGTCCCCGTGGCCGTCCGGCATGTTCCAGTCCAGCAGCACCAGGGTGGGCAGATGGTCCTCCAGCGCCTGCCTGGCCTGGGCGAGGGTGGCGCAGAGGGTGATGAGGAAGCCTTTCCGCTCCAGATATTCCTTTACGGCAGCGGCGATGTCAGGGTCGTCTTCTATATAGTAGATGTGGGTCATAGTCGTGTTCCGCCTTTTTCTTTTAGAGTGTCATGAACACATTATAGCAGAAAAAAGTTACAGGTGTGTGACGGATTTTGCGTGAAAAGGCTTCAAACCTTGGATTTGTGCCGCAGCCATCCTGTCTGTTTTTGGCAGTTGGGGATGGTGCTGGTCCTTGGCTTTCATTTCATATGCTATGTGGCTTATGCCCGAAACTGGGCAGGAACAATATAAGCGTGGACGGGCGGAAATATGAGGATGTGAAGCTTCGGTATATTCTGATGCATGAAACCACGCACGGAAAAAGGCTCGACATTTTCGTCAAGTGGCTGCTGATTTTTCCGGGGGCAATCCACACTGCAAAGAGTAAGGGCTGTTGTTTATTTCTTCTGGAGAATACACCTATTCTCTGTAATACGTCACAATATCTCCAATATCACATTCAAGGATATCGCAAAGCCTATTGATGGAGTGCATACTTACCGACTGATTATGCCTTAATCTGTAAAGCAGAGATTCAGATATCTCGTATTCATTAATCAGCATATATTGAGAAATACCTTTCTTGCTCATTGTCTGCCACAACTTGTCGTAATTATACATGCCTAACCCTTTTCGCTCTTGTATTATTACAAGTTTATCGTTATAATGAGTATTGACGGAATGTCTATTTTCAGACAATAACGAGTCACGAAAAGATAGTTGGTGTTTTGGCTATCCTGTCCACACTGCTCTTTATATTTTGATGGGATAGTGGGTGGATAGGCAATAGACAAAACGGGGATTAGACATGCCGTTATAAGGCCTGAAACGAAAGGGGGTGAATTGGGGAGTGAAATCATTTGAGTCATTCAGAAAAGCCGTGGTAGCATATTTCTGGAAACGATATGATATGTTCTGGCTAGGCATAGATTCAAGGACGGAAGAAGCACTTCTAATGGCAGAAATGGAGAACGATGAAGACAGATATAACTATATCTGGTTTAGGCAAGTTCTGCTGGAGGGAGATGCTTGGTGGCACACATGATTAGCGGTTATTTTTCTCTTTCAACTTTTAGAATATCGTTTGGTGTACAATTTAAAAGCGTACATAGTGTGACTATTGTATTGACGGTTACGCTTTTGTTTTTCCGCAGAGCGTCCAAAGTTCCTGTCGAAAACTTGTGGTCATGTATGAGTTGGTATTGTGTTATCCCTTTTCTTTGCATTGTTTCCCAAAGCGGACTGTAATCGAACATTTTAGCCCTCCTCTTTCATTTCAGTATATAGGGATATTTTTCAGTTGAACATTGCCGAAGATTCGACTATAATGTCTATAAAAAGACATGGAGGCGCAAAATGGACATTAAGATGCTAAAAGATAAACTATTGGAACTTAGCAAAGAGATTAAACCACTTTTACATGAAACCGACAACTTAAACAAGACGCATAAGAAAGTAGAAGCTGTTATACCAAATAACAGATACGAAAAGATTCTGGTTAAGGTGGCAGGTGTAAAGCATCATTAACTACAGAGTTGATTGCACTGTACCAGACACTTAAAATATCAGCTGAGAGCATCGGGGGAGTGCTTTTACCAATTCAGGCTATCTAAAGCGGATATTAGAACGAGGTATGACCAGAATGAATTGAGGGAGTTTGAGAGAATACTCCAAAATGATATATCTCGCAGGATAAAGGCTGGAGATTTCCCAACGTTAGGGATGGAACAGTTTGTAGATGCTTATGGAAACATTTATGACGCTATATACATTGATGTAATCGAAGATATAGATAATTGCTTTCTGATTCAAGCTGTAATGTATAGCCCGCAGTATGCAGGATATCTTAGACAGAAAAGAATGAATCAACAGAGTTTGTATACAGACAATAGTGTACCAGATGCAATGGAGATTTTTTGTGAAAAGTTTGTAAAATCCCTATTAATTTCGTATCCGTGTCTGCTATAATTAATCATGCAGAAACACTCCTTTGTTTGGTCATTTGTGGTGATTTAATTATAACAAAGTTTCAGTGTTTTTGCTTTTTTATATTAGGCATGATAAGGCTTCCCGAAAAAAATGGGGAAACTCAAAATAAGATGCGAAAAACTTATGCCAGCAACTTAAATTCTTGCGGAGTACCCCTTGATTGCATTCGGGAAATGATGGGGCACAATAATCTAAATACAACTCTCGGATACATCTACAAAATCCTTTGACGGGAGAGCAGACCTATGACCTCATAACAAAAGCATTACAGTAGAAAAAGGAGTAGTCTACAGCTGTCTACAGATTCTTAGACACATAAAAACGGCGGAACCCCACATTCCATGGGACTCCGCACCATCTTAAACTATGGGCTTATCAGGGCTTGACTCCAAAAAATGCCAGAGCATTATTCAGTATAAGCATCACTTAAATATCCCAGAAAGAGAATCCTACAAAAGTACTATATTAGATGACGCACTCTCAAGCAACATGGAAATTGACGAATATGGAGAAACCGTTGTTAAGTACTTGCGAGAAAAGCGCAAAGAATTCAGTCAAGAGGAAATTGAGATGATGGCGTCTTTGTATCAGACTCAAGAAAAAACTACAATTGAGTTGGCAGAACAGTTTGGTTGCAGCAAGACAACCATAAGTAAGCTCTTAAAGGCTCACGGCGTCCATGTGACTAAAGAAAAGGCTCAGGCAAAGCTTAATGTAGGAGAAGTGATTACATTGTACGAGCAACAACATACTTCGGAGGAAATTGCCCGTAGATTCAAGGTGAATCCACAAGTCATTCTAAAATGTTTAAAGAGTCATGGCGTTAAAATTAGAAGTCGGTGGGATTATTACAATCAGCCTTAATCAGATGAAATCGACTAGCCTGTACATCATAATGGGTGTCTTAAGGGGGCTGTTATATAAATTCATACGGCCCCTTTGTTAGTAATATTACTGGTAAGGCCGATGCATACTACAATTGATACAAAGATGAACCTAAAGAAAGCCCCGTTTATAGGGGTTTTCTTTAGGTTCAGGCTTATAAATCTGCTTACGAGTGGGTCTAGGTATGGCTGGAAGAGTTTATGACTATACGAATCTTACCGTTTGATTTTACCCGATACATCAACTTGCACCAAAGACATAAGAATTAAGAAAACATTTGCATCAGGGTGCACTGCAATTTAAAAATATAAGCAAAAATAACGACATCCGGATTGAGGTTCAGAGGCCGGTTATTTAATGAGTTCGAATAGACAGAACGGTTAAATTTGATTTCTACGCGCCAGTATTTCTGCTAATCGCTTATTACTTTCCTCGGCGCTTCTCTGTGACTCAAGCATACTTTGAGCATGTCTTTTATAGCGCGGAATTAGCTCATCGTAAATAATATGCCTTTCTTCGTCAGTGCCAGATTCTTCTGCGGTCGCAATTGCAATTTCCTTTCTAGTTCGCTTTCTGGTACCAGTTAACCTCCCGAATGAGTCCTTTGCTTCGGCGCGAATTATGGCGATTTTCATCGCAGTTTCGACAGGTATCCATGTTGGGCTATTAATATATTTAAGAAGTTCGTTCGGGAAAAAGAAAATTTTTTTCTCCATCAATTCCCAAAGTTGCCGATGACAATATATACACTGCCCACCATAAGAATCACTATCCAGAGCTTCGCCACACAGTTTGCATCTTCCCATTGTTGACATAGAAACACCCCCTTTCTTCACAATTAAGTTCTATGGATGCATAGCGATATCTGTCTCTTATACACATCTCCGAGCCC
>CAMQOJ010000063.1 GCA_947003375.1 uncultured Lachnospiraceae bacterium | reverse complement strand
GTGTTTGAAAATTGCTTTCTGCCAGATGTGCGTCACAATTTGTGGGAGATTTGGGTCAAATGAAGGGCGCATAGTGGGCTATGTAACCTGAATTTGACCCAAAGATACCGCAAATGTGGGGCGTGCATATGGCGGGAATGAATTTTCAAACACGCTCTAGGTAAGGAGGAATGAGGAAAATATGGGATATGGCAGACTGACAGGATATGAGGTGAAAGGACAGATTGTGGAGCTGAGCTTCGAGGAGGCACAGGCCAGGATAGAGGCGCTGACGCCGCGGATCGTGAACGTGTTCTGCGGCAGCGGCGCAGGCAGGGCCGGCTCCAAAGCAATCGAGGGCGAAAAGGCAGTGTCCGTGGACATCCGCACCCAGCGGAAAGAGGACGGCCTCTGGATCCACACGGGAGAGGTCTCCGTCCGGGTCGGCGACGGCTTCTACGTGGACTTCTATGACAAGGAGGGCGCGGAGGTCTGCGCGGACTACAGAGGACAGCGGGAGCCCTTAAAGCGGGTCAGCGGCGAGATGATCAGGCTCCTGGAGGCCGAGGGGCATTCCGCCCTGGCCGGGAGGAAGGGCTGCGCATTCGAGGTGGTGAAGAAGCTCACGGGCGGCGAGCATTTCTACGGCCTGGGGGACAAGACGGGATTTATGGATAAACGTCATTATGAGTACGAAATGTGGAACACCGACAATCCGGATCCCCAGGTGGACAGCTTCAAGGCCCTGTACAAGTCCATCCCTTTCTTCATGGCCCTGACGGACAGCCATGTGTACGGCATCTTTGCGGACAATACCTTCAAGAGCTATTTCAACATGGGACAGGAGTCGGATAAATACTACTGGTTCGGCTCCGAGGGCGGCGACCTGGACTACTACTACATCGCCGGGGATTCCCTGGCCCAGGTGCTCCAGGGCTACACCTATCTCACGGGCACCTGCCCGCTGCCGCAGCGCTGGACATTGGGATATCATCAGTCCAGATGGGGCTACATGACCCAGGAGGACGTGGAGGAAGTGGCCTCCGGAATGCGGGACAACGATATCCCCTGCGATGTCATCCACTTCGACATCGACTACATGGAGGGCTACCGGGTCTTCACCTGGAACATGGGCCGCTACCATGACGATCCGAAAGGCTACCTGGAGAGCCTGAGGGAGCGGGGCTTCAAGGCCGTCACCATCAACGATCCCGGGGTGAAGAAGGATGAAGCGTATCATGTATACAAGGAGGGCGTGGAGAAGGGCTACTTTGCCAGGACGCCGGAGGGAGAAATCTACATCAATGCCGTCTGGCCCGGGGACGCGGCCTTTCCGGATTTCGGCAATCCCGCCGTGCGCAGATGGTGGGGCGAGAACCAGAAATTCCTGCTGGACATGGGCGTCCGGGGCATCTGGAACGACATGAACGAGCCCGCCAGCTTCCACGGGCCCTTGCCCGACGATGTGAAGTTCACGGACGAGGACAGGGAGATCGACCACAGCGAGATGCACAATGTGTACGGCCATTTCATGGCAAAGGCCACCTATGAGGGCTTGAAGAAGCTGGACGGGCGCAGGCCCTTCGTGATCACCAGAGCCTGCTACGCCGGGAGCCAGAAATACACCACCGCCTGGACAGGAGACAACCACAGCATGTGGGCCCATGTGCAAATGGCCATCCCCCAGCTCTGCAACCTAGGCCTCTCCGGCATGCCTTTCGTGGGCACGGACATCGGCGGGTTCGGCGCGGACACCACGCCGGAGCTTCTGACCAGGTGGGTGCAGGTAGGGTGCTTCTCGCCCCTGTTCCGCAACCACTCCTCCATGGGCACCAGGGAGCAGGAGCCCTGGCGGTTCGGGACGGAGGTGCTGGACATCTACCGGAAGTACGTAAAGCTGCGCTACCGCCTGCTTCCCTATTTCTATGACCTGTTCTATGAGGAGGAGCGCACAGGAGCGCCGATCATGCGGCCGTTGGTGTACCACTACGAGAAGGACGAGACCGCCAGGGAGTGCAACGACGAGTTCCTGGTGGGCAGCCAGATTCTGGTGGCCCCTGTGGTGCAGCAGGGCATGAGGAAGCGCATGGTGTACCTGCCGGAGGGCGTATGGTACGACTACTGGACCAAGGAGCGGATCCAGGGGCCCGTGTGGTTCGTGCGGGAGGCTCCGCTGGACACCTGCCCGATCTACGTGAAGGCGGGGGCAATCCTGCCCATGATGGAGGAGCAGAACTATGTGGGCGAGAAACCGTTTGATACTCTTCTATTGAACGTATATCCCGGAGAGGGCCGCTACGACCATTACCTGGACAACGGGGAGGACTTCGCCTACAGAGAGGGGCAGTACCATCAGTACCGCTTCGCGGTGAAGGAGGACGGCTCCGTCAGCGGGGAGATTGTACATGCGGGCTATGGGAAGCCTTATAAGCAGATTCTGGCAATGCGGCTTGGAGACGCGGAGGAGGCGCAGAAGCTTGTGCTGTGATTTATGCTCAAGATTGCCAGAATCTACGAATCCGCCGTAGACGTGCATATAGGGCCGGCGGTCTTTCGCTGTAGGTCACTGCAAGTTTCATTGACGTGTAGCATATGTTATTCAGATCAGGCCCTGGGCGGATATCTGCCCAGGGCCTGATGGCTGGAGCTACATCTTCTTTTGCTTACGCATAATACTGTGCCGGGCGTATGCTGAAAGTGATCGCGGGAAGCTCCGTCTATAAGGACGCGGAGCCTTACCGGGGATGACGTTATATCTTGACATAATATATATCATGATATATACTTGAGGCATAAGGAGGTATCCGGGTATGATGACAGCGAAACTATTTGAAAACGGAAGAAGCCAGGCGGTGAGGCTGCCCAGGGAGTGCCGGTTCAGCGGCGATGAAGTAGCGGTAAACAAAATCGGGGATATCGTGATCCTGATGCCAAAGGAAAACAAATGGTCAGGTTTTCTGAGCAGCCTGAATCTTTTTTCCGAGGACTTCATGAACGGAGGCCGGGAAGAGGACATACCGCAGGAGCGGGATGCGCTATGAAGTATATGTTGGATACCAATATCTGCATCTATGCCATCAAGCATAAACCGGAGGCGGTAATCAGGAGATTCCTCCTGCATGACCCGGAAGAAATGTGCATTTCCGCCGTCACCTATGGGGAACTGATGCATGGCGTGGAAAAGAGTATGGCGCCAGAGAAGAACCGGCTGGCTATTTCCCTGTTCCTGTCGCCAATCACGGTGCTGGACTTTTCCGCCAAAGCGGCGGAGGAATACGGAAAAATCAGGGCGGAACTGGAGCGGAAAGGGATGCCCATTGGCCCCATGGATTTGCTGATAGCGGCACATGCCAAGGCAGAAGGGCTTACCCTTGTGACGAACAATACAAGGGAATTCTGCCGGGTGGAGAATCTGCCGGTGGAGGATTGGGCTCAGGCGGCGCCGTGACTGGACGCGGTCCGCTCCGCCTACAAGGAATCCGTCAGGATTCTATGTAAAAAAGGAATGGCTGCCCGTACCGGAGCCATTCCTTTTTCCATACCTTGAACAGATTGCTTTTTTCTACTGCGTCCTCAGCTCCGCCCCCATGGCCTTGCGGAGCTTTTTCATCACCTGTTCCGCTGCGGCCTCGATCTCCTGTGAGGTCAATGTCTTCTCCTCGGATCCGATGGTCAGGCGGATCGTCACGGACTTCTTTCCGGCGGGAACCTGCTTTCCTCTGTACTCGTCCACAAAGGCAGCCTCTTTCAGCAGGGAGCTGGCTTTCTTCTTGCCCAGGATGGCATCATAGATGTCAGTCCATGTGGCATCGGGCTCAAAGAGCATGGAGATGTCATAGTCCGTCTCCGGGTACTCTGCCAGATGCGCGAACCGGTTGGTCCTGGACTTCAGCGGCACAAGCTTCGTGGCGTCCAGCTCAAAGAGCATGACGGAAAGGTTCTTTACGCCGCATTCCATGGAGATTTTCTTGGCCAGAAGGCCCATGTCTCCAATCCGCTCCTCTCCCAGGAAGACATTCAGCCACACCACATCGTCCGCCCAGGCGGGCTTTTCTTCCTTCCGGAAGGTAAAGCTTTCCATGTGGGTGTAGCGGGGCATGTACGCAAGGACGCCCTTGGTCTCCCGGAAAAGCTCGGTGATGTCCTTTTTGCTGCTGGCAAAGGCCCCTCCGATATGGCGGCTCTGCTGGGGCAGGGACTCGGATTCGTCATAAGGCGAACTGTAATTCCCGTCAAAGAACACCTGAGCCTCCTCAAAGAGGGAGAAATCATTGAAATACCGTTCATTCTTTACCACTGCCTCGCAGAGGTTGGGCAGCAGGGAAGAGCGGATGCAGCTTAAATCCGGCGCCGGCGGCGTGGAAAGCTTCAGCACGCCCTCCCTGCCCGGCAGCAGGGCGTCCACGAACACATCGCTCATCCAGGGATAGGTGTAGACCTCCTGCATCCCGCAGCGGATCGCCAGGTACTCCTTGATATGTCGGAGGAGATCCTGGTCCTTTTGATTGATGGACCCTGTAAACGTGGTGGTGAATTCTGTGGCCTCGAAATGATCGTAGCCATACATCCTGGCCACCTCTTCCATCACATCGTCCTTCATGGAGATATCGCCGGTAGAGCGCCAGGAGGGAGCGGTGACATGCATGTTGTCGCCGTCGATCGCCACATCGAAGCCCATCAGCTCCAGCTTCCTGCGGATCACCTCGTTTGCCAGCTCCTTCCCCAGGCGCTTCGCCAGCCATGTGAGGTTCACGTCGATCTCTGCCCGGTCAAGCTTTTTCACATATCGGTCACAGTAGCCGGTGACTTTCAGCTCCGGGTACAGCTCCCTGAAATACTGCAGGCACAGGGACAGGGCCTGGCCGCAGCGCTCCGGGTCGATGGCTTTCTCATAGCGGGAAGAAGCCTCGGTCCTGTTGTCATAGCGCAGGGCCGTCCTGCGGATTCCCGTGGACTCGAAATTCGCCACCTCCAAAATCACGCGCTTCGTGTCAGGCAAAATGGAATCCTTGGAGCCGCCCATGACGCCTGCCAGGGCCACAGGCTCTTTGGCATCAGCGATTACCAGGTCGTCTTCGCACAGCTTAAGCTCCTTGCCGTTCAACAGCGTCAACACCTCGCCGTCCGCGGCAGGCCTTACCGTGATGTGGTCCGTGATATGGTCGGCGTCAAAGGCATGGGTGGGGTTCCCTGTGGCGAGCATGGCGTAGTTTGTGATGTCCACCAGGGCATTGATGGGGCGCATGCCCGCTTTCCAGATTCGGTTCTGCATCCGGTAGGGCGATGCCTTGACCTCCACGCCGGACATCTCCACGCCGATGTATCTGGGGCACCTGTCCGGATCCAGGATCTCCACCTTGAAATCCGCCTGCGCATCCGGCGCATAGGGCTCGATTTGGGTCAGAGGCAAATCATACAGAGCCCCGATCTCCCGGGCGATGCCGTAATGCCCCCAGAGGTCCGGACGGTTGGTCATGGATTTGTTGTCGATTTCCAAAAGGACATCGTCCATGTCCAGGGCCTGCGCCAAAGGTGTGCCCGCCGGCACCTCAAAGGCGCTCAGATCCAGGATTTCCGCCTCCCGGGACGCGGGGAACAGGTCGCCCAAGCCAATCTCGTCAGAGGCGCAGATCATACCGAAGGACTCCACGCCCCTTAGCTTGGAATTCTTGATTACCACGGGTTCTCCCTCCCCGTGCCAGCGGACGATGGCGCCGGGGCAGGAGACTGCCACTCGCATCCCCTCCCGCAGGTTGATGCCGCCGCAGACGATTTCTTTGACCTCGCCTCCGATGTCCACCTTACAAACCCTAAGCTTGTCCGCATTGGGATGGGCCTGGATTTCCTCGATCACGCCCACTACCATATGCTCAAAACGGTCGGCCAGGTATTCCACATCCTCCACCTCCACGGTGGACATGGTCAGGTCATAAGCCAGTTTCTTCAGGTCCATATTTTCCGGGATAGCCACGTAATCCCGAATCCATGATAATGATAATTTCATCGCTCAGCCCCCCTTATTTGAATTGATTCAGGAATCTTAAGTCCGCGCTGTGGAACAGCCTCACGTCGTCCACGCCGTAGCGCATCATGACCAGCCTGTCCAGACCGATGTTCACATAGAATCCCGTATATTCATCCGGATCCAGGCCCGCCGCCCGGAGTACATTGGGATGGGGAGAGCCCCCCGGCATGACCTCGATCCAGCCCACATGCTTGCAGACGCTGCAGCCCTTGCCCCCGCAGACCTGGCACTGCATATCGATTTCAAACCCCGGCTCCACGAAGGGGAAGAAGCCGGAGCGCATCCTTACGGGCACATCCGTGCCGAACACCTTGCTTAAGATGCTCTTGATCATCACCTTGCCGGAAGTGAACGTGATGTCCTTGTCCACAATCAGCGCCTCATACTGGAAGAAGGCCCTCTCGTGATGGGCGTCCGTGGTCTCGTTGCGGTATACCCGCCCCGGATAGACGAAGCGGTAGGGGGGCTTGTGGGTCTGCATATAGCGCACGCTACCGCCGGTTAAGTGGGGGCGCAGGCAGAGCTTCTCGCAGGTCGCCCCGCTGTCATGCCCCTCCAGCCAGTAGGTGTCCATGCTCTCCCTGGCCGGATGGTTCTGGGGGAAGTTCAGCTTGTCAAAGGCGTACAGCTCGCTGGTGATGTCGTCCTCCTGGAAGATTTCGAAGCCCATGGAGCGGAAGGTGTCGTTCAAGTCATAACACATCTGGGTGATGGGGTGCAGGCCTCCCTGCCTGGGCAGGATCCCCGGCACGGAACAGTCGAAATCCGGGGACACCTCCGAGGCCTTCAGCTTCAGCTCCGTTCTCTTTGACTCCACCAGCTCCGTCACCTGGTTCTTGGCCTGGTTCAGCACAGAGCCGATCTGGGGGCGAAGCTCTGCCGCCAGGCCGGGAAGCTCTTTCATCAGAAGGCTCAGCGCCCCCTGCTTGCCGATATAGGCGCTTTTTACGCTCTGCAGCTCGCTTTCGCTTGCCGCCGCAGCTATCTTGGTCTTTACTTCAGATAGAATGCCGTTGATTCTCTCTTTCATTGCGGATGCTCCTTTCTGGTCTTTTGGCGGGCCTGCGCATAAAAAACATCGCCGCCTGTCATTGGACAAGGGACGATGTGAATCGCGGTACCACCCTATTTCAGGGCATCTCCATACCCTGCACTCGTTTTGTGCACTGTAATCTGCTGCACGGACATCCGGCTTAACGCATTTAGTCAATGCTTTTCGCGGGAAGGCTCCCATACTGAAACTTCCAAAAGAACCGTATGGAGCGCTTTCAGCCGACGACGTCCCATCTCTGTTTTTACGGATACTTTTGTACTCACATATGTTCAACGCCTGATTGATGATTGATGCTGCCCGCCGGTAGAACTTGTCACGAATCCCGACTGCAGCCCGCCGGCAAAATACCTTTGCTCATTTTCCTGCGATAGATTCCGGCGGATTGCAGTATATTTTAATACGGATCGGCTCTCTTGTCAAGCGGGAAATTCGTCCATTCGCCCGGTTTGGAAGCTTGCTTTAAGCGTAATACTGTGCCTGGGCGTGCCACAGCTCATAATACTTCCCCGTCTCGTCCGACAGGAGCTCTTGGTGGGTGCCGGACTGGACGATCCTTCCCTCGTGGAACACCAATATCCGGTCGCAGAGCTGACAGGAGGAGAGCCGGTGGCTGATGTAGATGGCAGTCTTGTCTCCCACGATCTCATCGAACCTGGCATAGATCTCCGCCTCCGCGATCGGATCCAGGGCCGCCGTGGGCTCATCCAGGATGATGAAGGGCGTGTCCCGGTACAGCGCCCGGGCCAAAGCCACCTTCTGGGACTCGCCGCCGGAGAGCTCCACCCCGTCGGAGTCGAATTCCTTGTAGACGGGAGTCTCCAGCCCCCTGGGCATCTCGCCATACCGCTTTCCGAAGCCCACCTCATTCAGAAGCCGCTCGGCCTTCTCCTGATTCCAGGCAGCCGCGCAGGACACATTGTTGCCCAGTGGGACTGCCAGCAGGTTGTAATCCTGGAACACCACGGAGAAGATGTCCAGATACTGGCGGTAATCGTATTTCCGGATATTGAAATCATTCATGAGGATCTCCCCCTCCGTGGGGTCATAGAGACGGCACAGGAGCTTCACGAAGGTGGTCTTGCCGCTTCCGTTCATCCCCACCACCGCCAGCCTCTCCCCTGACCGCAGGTCCAGGTTGATGTCCCTCAGGGCAAAGTCGTCGCTGCCCGCATACCGGAAGCTGACATTTTGGAAGGAGATGTCGAATCTCTTGTCGCTGCGCTTTTCCACGGCCAGGCCGCCCTGGTACATGTCATTTTCGATGTCGAAGAACCGCAGGTAGTCCCCAAGGAACGGTTCGTTCTCTTTCACTCTTCCGAAAGTGTCCAGAAGAGTCTGGATGCCCTCCGTAAGTTTCCTGAGATACCCCACATACTTGATGACGCTCCCCACGGGAAAAGCGCCCAGGGTACAGTACAGGCATATGATCAAATAAGATGCCCCTGTGGTCAGCCAGGAGAACACAGCGCTGGGAGCTTCCAGAAAAGAGAAGCGCATCCACCAGCCGTTCATCATGACCTTCATGTGTTCCAGGCTGTATTTCCGGTACAGCTCATCGATGATTGGTTGCTGGCGGTAGATCCGGTTGTCCATTCCTGATACATTGTAACCCTGGCCTATCCTGTTCTCTTTCAGCATCTGCGTGCCGACCTCGTCCCAGTAGGCAGCGCCCTTTTTGTTGCCATGGAGCCTGCTGAGGAACCCTCCGGCCACAGATGCAATCAGCGCCGCCAGGAGGATCAGGCCAAGCCACCGGAAAGGAGCCGCCGCTATCAGGGAAAGCATTTCAGCGAACAGGACGGCGGAGAAAGCCAGGTTCGCCAGGCTGTCCATCAGCTCCAGCAGGTTTTCCCTCATATTGATGACCCCATACATATTGATGTGCATGTTTTCCTCAATCTTGCGCCTGATCTGGCGGATGTCTGGATTCTCTATCTTGTCGTAGTCAAGCCCCAAAGCCTTTCGGTAAAAAGCTTCCGCCTCATGGTTCTCCAGGACCTCCAGGGCAGTCTCCACCTGTCTGTCCAGAATGGCCGCCACGGATCGGATGAACAATATGCCCGTCAGGGCCGCCACCACCAGGAGGTACAGCTCCCGCTTCTCCATGCCGCTGTAGAGCGAGTCCACGATTTTCGCAGTCATCCAGAGGCTGAAGAAAAAAGAGGCGTTCTTGAAGATGGTCTGCAGGACGCAGAGAGGGAAGTATTTCGGATTGTATCCGCTGTATTGCCGCAAGGCCCTTAAGGTCGTATTCTCTTTCTTCATGATTTTAGTCTCCTATTCCAGTGCCGTCTCTGCGCATCAGCGCCCATTTGGGGAAGTCTTTCCGTCCGCCAAATGATGGGTCCGTAAAGCCTTCCGTGCGCTTCTGGCTTCGAGACTGAGATTTATTCCAGTGCCGCTGCCGCCTCTGCGCCAGCCTGATAATATTTGCTCTGTACGCCGAACATATAGGCGTAGCTGCCATTCTGCTCCATCAGCTCCTTATGGGAGCCGGTATCCTTGATCACGCCGTCCTCCAGCAGCACGATCCGGTCGCAGAAGCGGGTGGAAGCGAAGCGGTGGGAGATGTAGACGGAGGTCTTCCCCTGGGTCAGGCCCTGGTACTGCAGATACAGATTGTTCTCCGCAACAGGGTCTAAAGCGGCAGTGGGCTCGTCCAGCACCAAAATGGAGCCGTCCTTGTAGATGGCCCGGGCCAGCATGAGCTTCTGCATCTCCCCACCGGAGAAGTCGACTCCGTCGTCATGGATTCCTTTCATGAGATGGGTGTCCATCCCTCCGGGCAGGCTTTGTATTTTTTCATAAATGCCAGCTGATTTCATGGCCCTGATAGCGTCTTCCCTAGCCGTGGGCCGCTGTAAGTCCGCGCTTGCCACAAACTCGAACAGGGTGAAGGCTATCGGGTGGATCTCCTGGAAGACCGCGGAGATCAGGGAATAATATTCCTCAATATTATACTCGTCTATCCGCTTGCTGTTCACCAGTATCTCGCCCTTTGTGGGCTGGAAGAGCCCGCAGATCAGCTTCACAAGAGTGGTCTTGCCAGCACCGTTTACACCCACTAGGGCCAGCCGCTCCCCCTCGCCTATGACGAGATCGATGCCTTTCAGCGTATCCCGGTCGGCCCCGTCATAGCGGTACCACACATCTTTGAGCTCAATGGTGACAGGCCCGGTGGGGAGCTTGCAGCCTGCCCCGTGGTTGAACCTGTCCGGATAGTCGTAGAATTCCCGGTAGTAGGCGATTTTCTCCGCCCGGGTATTGAGCTTCGCCATATCTCCGATGATGCTCTCGAAGAAGCCGCCCAGGCTTAGGAGCATGTTGAAATAGAACACGAACTCCCCTACGCTGATGCTGCCCTCCAGCAGGAATCCGATTAGGACAAAGTAGGCGGCCCCATTCTTCACCAGGTCCATCAGCCAGTACAGTAGCTTTGCCAGAAGCTCCCGCAGGCTGCAGCGCCTGTTCCAGGCTAGAATCGCGCTCTGGTAGCCCTGCATCATCTGCTCCAGCCAGCCCTCTAGGCCATAGAGCTTGATGTCCTTTGCCAGGGAGAATTCCCCGGAAAGGCCTTTCAGATAATCCCTCTTGCGGATGTCTTTTTCCCATTTATGCTTGTTCTTCTCGTAATAGACCGCTCGCCATCTGGAAGTGAAGTAGGAGGCGAAAGACACTCCGGCTATCACTGCCACCAGAACCGGATTCAGTACGGTCAGCAAGGACACATAGGCTGCGATGGCCGCCAGATGATAGATGCCGTCGGACAGCTCCCGCCAGAAGAACTCCAGGGCGCATCCCCCGGTGACGGCATCTCCCCAAGCGTATCCGGCGGTCTCCTTAAAATCCTGTTTGAAGGTGTTTTCGTAGTCCATCTCATAATTCTTGCGGGCGCCCATTTCCGTCTGGTAGACAGTGGTAGGATAATAGCACCTTCCCTGTCTTCTGGAGCCTATGAATTGCTGCAGGAGCTGCAGCAGGATGTTCAGGCCGATGAACACGGCGCAGGCGGGCAGCAGCTGTCGGAAGGCCGCCCCGCCGCCGATCAGGCCGATCAGGTGCCCGGGAAAGTAATCCGCCGCCAGGGACCTGACCACCTCCGGCAGGAACCCTGCGAAAATCAGCGGCACGAACCATCTGTCCAGCTTCCACATCTTCTTTATGGCGAAAAAGTAGCATCCCGCTGTCGAGTATTTCTTTTTCTGCCGTTCGTGTTCGCCCATGCTCCCTCCGGCTCCTTTCGTCCTGTTTTTTCGTCTTTTTTCTCTGAAATGCTTTTCTTTCATGAAATGCTTTTCCTTTATGAAATGCTTTTCTTCCATATGGCACCCTCCCGCCTTTCGCTTTTCTATGCATGAATCATAGCATACGGGCACAAAAAAAGCGCAGTTTGATACCAAATGTAGAAAATTTGATGTAAACTGCACTTTGCCGCGGGAACGGCAGAGACTCTACTGGGGCAGCAGCACCTCCGTGGAAAAGGCTTCCTCCTCGGAGGCCCTGGTGATGTGCCCGCCCAGCTTCTTCACGATTGCGTCCACCCTGCCAAGGCCCAGGCCGCGTCCCGTCCCTCTGGTGGTGCGGAAGCTGCTCTTTTTCGCCCCTCCGGCGGTATTGGTCAGGGCGAAATACAGGAAATTCCCCTTCATTTCCATATAGATGCGGATCAGCCGCCTCTCCGGGGGCAGCTCCATGCAGGCCTCCATGGCATTGTCCAGGAGATTGCCCATGATGGTGCACAGATCCAGCTCCGGCGTGGTCAACTGCACCGGGATTCGAACGTATGTTTTGGTTCGGATCTGCCTCTCCCCAGCCAGGGACAGCTTGCTGTTCAGGACGGCGTCCGCCGCCCGGTTCCCGGTCCTGACCACGGTCTCCACGCTGGTCAGGTCTTCGTCCAGCATGTCCAGATACCCTTTGATCTCCTCCAGCTCCCCCCGGGCTGCGTGTACCTTCATGGCCTGGATATGGTGCCTGTAATCATGCCGCCAGCCCCGCATCTTGCCGTACATATTTTCCACTTCGGTGTAATATTTCTGCAGAAGCTCCTGCTCGAAGGCAGCCACTCTTTTTTGAACCAGCTTGTCAAATAACATTGCACTCTCCTTATGCCGCGCCGCCGCATCACAGGTATTTGGCCAATGCCCCGTAGATTTCTCCATACATTCCTCTGCTCATGGGAACCAGGTCGCCGTTTGCCATGGTGATCTCGGAACGGGTAATCTTCCTGATATGGCTCAGGTTCACCACGAAGGAGCGGTGCACCTTGAAAAAGGTCTCGTCCAGCTGCTCCGAGAATTTGCCCAGGGCCATGCGCATCCGGTAGACGCCCTGCAGGGTGTGTATGACGATATGGACATTTTCAGACTCAATATAGACAATATCCGCCAGGGACACCTTGGCGCTTCCATCCTTGTCCGCCACCAGGACGCAGCGCTGGCGGCTGAACAGATTGTCCGCCGCCCTGTCCAGCACCGGGGAGAGCTTCTCTTCGTCCACAGGCTTCAGCAGATAGTGAAGGGCTGATACGTCGAACCCATCGCTGAAATATTCATAATATCCCGTGATGAACACGATCTGCAGAGTCTTGTTCTCCAGCCGAATCTGCTTGGCCAGCTCCACGCCGCTCATCCCGGGCATCTCCACGTCCAGCAGCAGGATATCGAAATCCTTTTCTTCGCCATAGTCAAAAAGAAAGTCCTCTGCCCGGGAATATATGCGCACCTGGGCCAAATGCCGCATCCGCCCGGCCCAGGCGGCAGTTATCCCGACCAGGTAATCCCTCTGATTGGCATCGTCATCGCAGATGGCTATTTTCAGCTTCATGGATTGAACTCTCTTTTCTGTACCGGTTATTATCATTGCAGTTCTATAGTAG
>CAMQOJ010000062.1 GCA_947003375.1 uncultured Lachnospiraceae bacterium | reverse complement strand
ATCCGATTGGTCAAGGGGCTGAGCAGATTTTCCTAACCTTTTCCTACCTAAACCCCGCCATTGTTCAACTCGGCAAAGTTATCACCAGCCATCCCCTCCAGCTTCCCCTTCTTATACGCCGCGAACCTCCCCTGATCCAGCGCGTCCCGTATCTCACTCATCATCGTATTATAAAAATACAGATTATGCAGCACGCACAGCCGCATCCCCAGCATCTCCTTCGCCTTCAGCAGATGCCTGATATAGGCCCTGGAATATCTCCGGCAGGCCGGGCAGCCACAGCCCTCCTCAATGGGCCTGTCGTCCAGCTCGTACCTGGCGTTGAACAGGTTTATCTTCCCGCGGTTGGTGTACAGATGGCCGTGCCTGCCGTTCCGGGTAGGGTACACGCAGTCGAAGAAGTCCACACCCCGCTCCACGCCCTCCAGGATGTTGGCCGGCGTGCCCACACCCATGAGGTAGGTGGGCTTGTCCTGGGGCAGATGCGGCACCACTTCGTCCAGGATGTAATACATCTCCTCGTGGGTCTCCCCCACGGCCAGGCCGCCCACCGCATAGCCGTCCAGCTCCATCTCCGATATCCTTTTCGCATGCTCTATGCGGATGTCCGGATAGACGGCTCCTTGATTGATGCCAAAGAGGAGCTGCCTGCGGTTGATCGTATCCTCCAGGCCGTTCAGCCGTGCCATCTCCCGCTTGCAGCGCTCCAGCCACCTGGCCGTGCGGTCCACAGAGGCCTGGACATATTCCCTGTCCGCCTTGCTGGGCGCGCACTCGTCAAAGGCCATGGCGATGGTGGATGCCAGGTTGGACTGAATCCGCATGCTCTCCTCCGGCCCCATGAAAATCTTTCTGCCGTCCACATGGGAGTTGAAGTACACCCCTTCCTCCCTGATCTTGCGCAGCCCCGCCAGGGAAAATACCTGAAAGCCGCCGGAATCCGTGAGTATGGGCTTGTCCCAGGACATGAACTTATGCAGCCCGCCAAGCTGCCTCACCACCTTGTCCCCGGGGCGCACATGCAGATGATAGGTATTGGAGAGCTCCACCTGAGTCCCTATCTGCTCCAGGTCGGACGTGGCCACCGCCCCTTTGATGGCTGCCGCGGTCCCCACATTCATGAACACAGGCGTCTGAACCGTGCCGTGGACCGTCACAAGCTCTGCACGCTTCGCTCTTCCTTCCCTCTTTAATATACGATACATCTATCTCTCCTCCTTCACGCGCGCATAGAAATCCCTCACCCTGTCCAGCCGTGCGGACATGTTCAGCAGCATGGCGTCCAGCACCGTCAGCGCCGTCATGCACTCCAGCACCACCACGGCCCTGGGCACGATAATCGGATCGTGCCGCCCTTTGATATGGACCTCAATCTCCTCGCCAGACTGGTTCACCGTCCTCTGTCCCAGGAAGATGGAGGGGGTGGGTTTCACCCAGGCCCGCACCACCACGGCATCCCCGTCGCTGATGCCGCCCAGGATGCCCCCCGCGTGGTTGGTCGTCTTTGTTACGGCTCCATCCTCCATATGGAAAGCATCGTTGTTCTCGCTTCCCCGCCTGGCGGCCGCCTGGATTCCGTCCCCAATCTCCACAGCCTTCACCGCACCGATGGACATGACGGCCTTTGCCAGGTTCGCGTCCAGCTTCTCGAAGACAGGATCT
Organism: uncultured Lachnospiraceae bacterium; assembly: GCA_947003375.1. Lineage (GTDB taxonomy): Bacteria > Bacillota > Clostridia > Lachnospirales > Lachnospiraceae > Acetatifactor. The sequence goes on along the minus strand of CAMQOJ010000062.1, from coordinate 11,313 downwards.
CCGATTCCCGCCGGAAGCCCTTCCACGACGCACTCCATGCACCCGCCCACGGAATCCGTCTCCCGCTTTGCCTTCTCCAGGTATTCCACAGCCGCCGCGTCCGCCGCCTCATCAGGCATGGCCGTGGGCGTGCGCAAGCTCACGGCCCTGTCGAATCGGTCCGGCTCTGCCTCGATGGGGCCGATAGCGCGGGTATAGGCCCACACCCGCACCCCAAGCTGCTCCAGAATCTTGCAGGCCACGGCTCCCGCAGCAACCCGTCCTACCGTCTCCCTGCCGGAGGAGCGCCCGCCGCCCCGGTAGTCCCGAAAGCCGTATTTTTCGTCAAAGGTATAGTCCGCGTGGCCCGGACGGTAGTACGAGGCTATCTCGCTGTAGTCCCTGGAAATCTGGGAGGTGTTGCGCACTGTCAGGGAGATGGGCGTGCCGGTGGTCCTGCCCTGGAACAGGCCGGAGAGAATCTCCACCGCATCGTCCTCCTTCCTCTGGGTGGTGATACTGCTGGAGCCCGGCTTGCGCCTGTCCAGATACCGCTGGATATCCCCCTCTTCCAAGGGCAGGCCCGCGGGACAGCCGTCAATGACTACCCCCAGGGCCTTTCCGTGGGATTCCCCCCATGTAGTGATTTTGAAAATTGTTCCATAAGTTGAACCAGCCATCTCGTCTCTTCCTTTCTTACAGAAAAAATGGGCTGCCGCTTCAAGCAACCCATCCAATCTCATAGTTTGTGGAATGTAATACAGTTCGGTACGTTCACCTTGATAGGAGGCCCATTCATAATCATCGTGCCTTTCTCCACATCCACATGGAAGAAAGTCATGCTGTTGGACTCATGGTTCAGGGATACGAGGAACTTATTGTTGGGGAACAGGCTGGCGTCCTTTGGATATTCCCCGCCCACAGGCAGCTCGAAAATCTCCCTGAGATGCCCGGTAGCCTCATCCACCTCGTACATTACCACAGAATTGGCTCCGGCATTGCTGCTGAGCAGATATTTGTGGTCATCGGAAAATGTCAGCGCGCTGGCTGCGTTGAAGCTCCCCATCTCCTGCTCGCAGGTAGACACGGTCTGGAGCTTCTCGAAGATAGGCTGTCCACTCTTTTCCTCATAGGAGAACACATCAATCGTACACTTGAACTCATTCACGATATAGATATAATGGCCGTCCCTGGAAATCTTGATATGTCTGGGATTGGCGTCCAACTCGCTGTGGACGATGTCCGCCAAGGTCACCTTGCCCAGCGTCGCATCGAAGCGGTACACCTTCACGTGATCCATGCCCTGATCCGCCACCAGCAGATATTTATTGTCATGGGTCATCCGGGCACAGTTGATATGGGGCCTGGAATTGCGCTCCGCTATGATTCCCAGCCCTTTATGATAGATTTCGTCTGTAATATCGCCCACAGCGCCATTCTCCGCCAGCTTCAGCACAGTCAGCTTCCCGTCGTGATAACCGGCCACGAACAGATAGCTGTCCGTATAATCCGTGGCCAGATAGCATCCCCGCATACCGTTGATTGTGGCGAAATTGATGAATTCCAGGCTGCCGTCCTTCAGTATCAGGTAAGACTCCACCCCGAAATCCGTGATGGAATATAGATACTTCTCATTGTGGGAGATGGTCACATAGGAGGAATTGGTAATCTCCACCTTGTCCTTCTCGACGAAACGGCCCTTCTCCACATCCACGTCATATATTTTGATTCCGTTCTTGTCTCCCTGGGTGTACGTGGAGACATATGCCACATACTTCTCTTTTTCCATGCCAAAACCTCCGTTTCGCAGTACATGGCCTTATTATATCACAATCATTTTGTCTTTTAAATACCTTTTTGCGCAAAAGCAGCAAAAAAGGCGGTCAACCTCCATGGGGACCGCCTTTCTATCCTCATCCTGTTCTCTTAGCCGGTTCCGCGGAAGAGCCTACTGCTCACATCCGCAGTCCTCCCTATTGTCCCTGCGGGGAAACTTGGGATAGTCCTGCCAGGGGGGCGGAATCATGCCTGACGAAGGCGCGTCACATCCGCAGTCCCTCTCCTCCCGGCCACAGCCATCTGACTCAGGGCCGCAGCAGGGCCTTTCCCTCCCGCAGCCATCGTCACAGGGCTCACAGCAGGGCCTTTCCCTCCCGCAGCCATCGTCACAGGGCTCACAGCAGGGCCTTTCTCTCCGGCCATCCCGGGCTCCGCAGCCATCGCTGCAGGGCCTCTCCTTCTCATGGCAGCCATGCCGATGCTCCTGCCTGCCGCCTCGTTCCTGCCTGCCGCAGCAGTCCCTTCCATTCCCGCAGCCACAGCGTTTCCCACAGCCGCAGTCATTTCCCCAGCCGCCGCAGCAGCTAAGCAATAATAATAAAAAGATGCAGTTCATACAGTTCTCCATATGATGTATTTATGGTATCATATGCGAATACTGTCAATCCGTGCAAGTTCAAAGCTTTTCAATCGTTGCTTTCCCGCATTGCCACATACATGGAGATGCTTCTGGGCGGTACCTGCCGCAGGAGCTGATCCCCTTCCTCTTCCCTGTCCTCCTTCCGGTTGCCCTCCCGTTTCGTGGAGAACGCCAGTTCCCACTCCATCCCTTTGGGCAGCTTAGGCAATGCCAGGTCGTGGCTGTCCCAGTGCATGTTCATGGCAAGATACAGGAACTCGCCGTCACAGCCTTCCCCGTGCTCGGCGTACTTCCCGCACAGCATGATGCCGACATGTCTATAATTGCCCTCCGTCTCAGGCCTCCAGGCATACTGTCCGTGATAGGACATATCCGGATAGCCGCAGGCCATGGAATCCATGAGACTAAGCTCCTTTTCAGGCCGCAGGATAGGGTTTCTCTGCCTGAATCCCACCAGCATCTTCCAGAAGGCGTGCAGCTCGGCGTTCCGCTCCATACATCTCCAGTCCAGCCATGTCACCGTGTTGTCCTGGCAGTAGGGATTATTGTTCCCTCTCTGGGAGTTCCCGAATTCGTCCCCCATGAAAATCAGCGGGCTGGATTGGGCCAGCAGAATCAGGCACATGGCATTCTTCATCTGCCGAATCCTCAGCTCCCGGACAGCGCGCCTGCGGGTAGCGCCCTCGTCTCCGCAGTTCCAGCTGCAGTTGTAATCGCTCCCGTCCCTGTTATCCTCCCCATTCTCCTCATTGTGCTTATAGTCATAGGACACCATGTCCGCCAGGGTAAATCCGTAATAATTGGTGAGGTAGTGAATAGCGCCCGCCTTCCGGGGGATGTGGCGCATATGATAGAGCACGCTGCCCAGCATGTTCCCATCGCCCTTTAAGAATCTGCGCATGTCATAATACCATGCGTCATTATACTCGGCCACATGGGGATACCGGGGCTCCTCGTTCCTTTCATAGATGCTGCCCATGTCAAAGCCGTAATGCCACAGCTTCGTATCCGCCAGCACATCGTCCCTCGCCAGCATGTCCATGGGCAGGTTCTCCCCCAGCAGATGGAAACCGTCCACATGGTACTCCAGCACCCAAAAGCACAGAATCTCCAGAATCTCTCTGCGGTTTACCTCTTTGGGGAAATAGAACTGCATCACCAGCTCCATCCCGCTCCCATGGAGCCCCCTTACCAGCTCCTTGAACTCAACCGCAGGGTCACAGGACGCAGCATAGGCGGCCTTGGGCGCATAGTAATAACCCTTTTTATAACCCCAATAATTCAGCTCCTTCCCCGCAGGACGCCCGGTCACAGCCGCGTCCATCACATGGGGGAGATTCCCGGCTGTCTCCCCCTTCAGGGGGATTTCCGCGAATTCATATGCGGGCTGAAGTTCAAGGGTGGTGATACCGATTTCTTTCAGATAGGGAATTTTTTCCTTTATCCCGGCAAATGTGCCCCTGTGCTCCACATTTGAGGAGGCATGCTTCGTAAAGCCCCTTACGTGCAGGCAGTACCCAATCACCCGGCGGTAGGGAATCCGAGGGAAGCAGTCCCCCTCCCAGTCAAATTCATCCGTCAGGAAACCGGCTTTCATATCTTCCGCAGTGCGCGCCTTCCCATAGGGAATCCTTTTCGGGAATGCGCGTCCTCTTTCGTCAGGAATCAGGCGCTCCCCCTCATAGAAGAGGTAAGCGCACGCTTTCGTGTCTATGTTCTCCACTGCCCTGCAATAGACGTTCCCAATCCTGTCCTCTCCGACAAAAGGAATCTTCTCCAACAGACTGCCCGTGTGCCTGTCGTACAGCAGGATTCCGCAGGACTCAGCCTTGGACACGAAGGAAAAACGAACTCCACCGCCCTCTGTGTGGGCTCCTAAAGGGTACGGTTGCTTATGCGAAAATGATTTTGTCATCGCTTCCCCTCCATATTCCATTTCATTATTACGTTTCAGCATTCCATGCATAATGCACAAAATCTTGCCTGTCGCGTATTAGTGATTATACCACACTACCAGAATAATAGAAAGATAAAATTGTATTTTCCGACAAGTTTTTGCCGCCCGGACGGATTCTATGCTTGCGCTGTGGCGGCAAGTTAGGTATAATAAAGGAAGAGAGGAGGTTTTTCAATGGGAAAGAAAAACGACTACGAGGATGAGGAGATGACCGTGGAGCTGGAGCTGGACGATGGTTCCGTGGTCAATTGCGCCGTAATCACGATTCTCACAGTGGAAGAAAAGGACTATATCGTCCTGCTTCCCATAGACGAGAATGGAGAGAACGAGGACGGCGAGGTATGGTTCTATCGCTATAGCGAGAATCCCGACGACCCCAACGAGGAGCCTGTCCTGGATTACATCGAGGATGACGATGAATATGAGATTGTAGCGGATGCCTTCGACGAATATCTGGACGGCTGCGAATTCGATGAGCTGACGGACGAATAAAGAGGGTTCAGGAATCTGGAAGGCTGCCTGGGGCGTTCCTTTGTACCGGTGAGGTAGGAAAGCTCCAGGTTCTTTTTTGCCCTGGTCATTGCCACATAGAAAATCCTGCGCTCTTCCTCCACCGCGCTTTCCTCAGGCATGGTACCGTGGGGGAATACCTTCTCATTGCAGTCCGGAATCCATACCCTGTCGTACTCCAGCCCTTTGGCTCCGTGCACGGTAAGGAGCTGCACCGCTGGCTTTCCATTTCCGTCCTGACTCCTGTCCCGGGGCCCTTTTTTCTTCCTGTCCCTCCCGTCCTTCTCTTGTTCCAGGGCTTTGGCATATTCCTCCTGAAAGCTGGCCCATTCCTCCACATTCCCGTAGGCGGCCGCATCCTCCTTCAGCCATTCCAGCAGCTCCTGCCATTCCTCCCATTTCTCCGAGTCCGTTCCTGAGATGCCCTTCAGATACTGCTCGTATCCTATCCCTTTCAGGATAAAGCTCACTGCCAGGCGCAGGCCGCGGCCACGGACGCTGAGGAGCTGCTTCTCGAGACAGGTCAGCCTTCCCTTTGCCTCACGTTTCTGTACATCTGTCATCTGCACCCTGTCGTAGTACTCCCGCATCTTCCCGAAATCCACTGCTCCTGCCCCCACCGCTTCCCGGCTGATATAGCGGGACGGCTTGTTCATGACCTGAAGCATATGCTCCCTGGTCCCCTTTCCGCTGGCCAGCCACAGGTAGGCCATGATGTCCTTTACAATGGAATGCTCGTAGATGCTGGCGGCCCGCTCCTTCATCTCATAGGGAATCCCAGCGGATTTCAGCCTGGCGGCAAAGCCCTGCATGTAGGAATTCGTCCGGAACAGCACTGCGCAGCTCTCCCCTGACTGCAGTCCGTCCGCGATTGCCTGGCATAGATGTCCGTACTGCCCCTCCCTGTCAGGAAAGGCATGGATGCCTATCGGAGCCGTGCCGTCCTGGTTCCCGGGCTGTGCCGCCGCCCGCAGCCTCTTTAAGAACCTGTCCCTGTTCTCCTCAATGACGGACAGGGAAGACTGGACGATTTCCGGTTTACTCCTGTAGTTCGTATCCAGCAATAGCTGCTTCGCCCCGAACTCCGCCTGGAAGCGCTTGAGGCACTCCGGCCGGGAACCCCTAAAGCCATAGATGGCCTGGTCGTCGTCCCCCACAGCGAAGATATTGTAGGGGCTTGCGGATAACAGTTTTACCGCCTCATACTGCACCGGGTTGATGTCCTGGAACTCATCGATCAGTATGTATTGAAAGCGGTTCTGCCAGTAGCTCCTGACAGCCCTGTCCTCCTGGAGCAGCAGCCTGCAGTTGTACAGCATATCGTCAAAGTCCAGACGGCCTGTCCTCTTCACCGCCTGCTCGTACTCCTGGCATATTGCCTGGAAATCCTGCTGCCATTCGGACGGCGCTTTGGCGGTGGCAGCTTTCATCTCCATGGTATTCTTATAGTAGCCGATGGCGGACAGAATCTGGGCCGCGTCCTCACTTAGGGCATTCTGCGCCTGTCTGGCATCCTGCGCATCCTCCTGCCTGCTCGCGTATGTCTTTAGTATGGGAATGATGAGATTTTTCTTCTCCGAACTTTTCAGCAATTCGTTTGACTTGAGGGCTTTGGACTCCCTCAAAATGTGATAAAAGATGGAATGGAAGGTTCCGAAATTCACCGGGTAAAAGGCCGGACCCCTGATGGCTGAGCCGGTGCCGCATGCCATCTCCTGGAAGCGGTTCTGCATGGACAGGGCGGCCTCCTTCATGAAAGTGATGACCAGAATCCGCTCCGGCGGGACTCCCTGTTCCAGCAGGTACAGGATGCGGTTCGTAATAGTGAAGGTCTTCCCGCTGCCCGGCCCCGCAAGAACCAGGCATGGCCCTCTCAGATGCATGATTGCATTTTTCTGTGCTTCGTTTGCATTCGTCAGCCGCATGATTCCCTCCTTTTTGGTCGCCGCCCGGAGGTCTTCCTGTCTGTGGGAACCCCCGAAGCGGCAGAATATCTTCTATATTATATACTGCTTAACGTTTTCACTTGTCGTGAAACCAGACTGCATAACGCTGACTGGTTCCATCATGCCTCTGCGGCGTTGCGCAGAAGCTCGATTCCCTTCCGGATTCTCTTCAGGGACTCCTCCTTGCCCAGCACCTCCATGATTTCGGTAGCGCCAGCTGGGGTGGTCTGCTTGCCGGACACCGCGGTGCGCACAGGCCACATCACATAGCCGTTCTTTACGCCCTTTTCCTCCACATACTTCGAGAGGGTCTGGTACAGCCCGTCGTTGCTGTAATCCTCCTGCTCCTCCAGACGGGGAAGCAGGTCGCTCAGCACCTCCAGGGATGACTGTGCGTTTGTCTTCATCTTCTTATGGGTATACATGGCAGGGTCGTACTCCGGCAGCTCCTGGAAGAAGTCCACCATCTCCAGGATATCGGGGAACACCTCGATGCGGGTCTTCACCATGGCCGCAATCTTCCGCAGATCGAAGTCCTTGGTCAGGGCTTCCTTCAGATAGGGCTCCGCCATCCCATAAAAGGCATCGAAGTCCATGGCCTTGATGTATTCACCGTTCATCCAGCGGAGCTTCACGATGTCATATACGGCAGGCGACTTGCTGATCCTATGGTAATCGAAAGCCTCTATCAGCTCCTCCAGCGTGAAAATCTCCCTGTTGTCCTCCGGGCTCCAGCCCAGCAGCGCGATGAAGTTCACCACCGCCTCCGCCAGGAATCCCTGCTCCATCAGATCCTCAAAGGAGGTGCTGCCGCCCCTCTTGGCCAGCTTTTTGTGGTTCTCATCCGTCACCAAAGGCAGATGCACATACTTGGGCGGCTCCCAGCCAAAGGCCGCATAGAGCCTGGCATACTTAGGCGAGGAGGACAGGTACTCGTTCCCCCGCACCACATGGGTGATGTTCATGGTATGGTCGTCCACCACATTGGCAAAATTGTAGGTGGGATAGCCGTCCGATTTGATCAGAATCATGTCGTCCAGCTCCGCGTTCTCTACCGTGATGTCGCCATAGAGCTCATCATGGAAAGTGGTCGTCCCCTCCCTGGGGTTGTTCTGGCGGATGACAAAGGGCTTCCCGGCGGCCAAGTTCGCCTCCACTTCCTCCTTTGACAGGGACAGACAGTGTTTGTCATAGATGGTAATCTCCTTCCCCTCCACCACTTCTGTCTTCAGGGAATCCAGCCTCTCCTTGTCACAGAAGCAATAATAGGCCTCCCCCTTCTCGATTAGTTCTTTGGCATATTTCATGTAGATGCCTGTCTTCATCCGCTCGCTCTGGACATAAGGGCCATAGCCGCCATCCTTGTCCGGCCCCTCATCATGCTTCAAGCCCACCCGCTCCAGGGTGCGGTAGATGATTTCCGTGGCACCCTCCACGAAGCGCTCCTGATCGGTGTCCTCGATACGTAGCATAAAAACCCCGCCCTCATGCTTGGCAATCAGGAACTCATACAGAGCCGTTCGCAGATTCCCCACATGCATCTTTCCGGTAGGGCTGGGCGCATATCTTGTTCTGTTTTTCATGGTCGCTTCCTCTTTCTACAGTTGATCATGTACCTATTTTAGTACCTTTGGGACAAAACTGCAACCATAAAAATCCAAATACTGCCACTCTTTCGCTTTCTGTCCTGTTTAGCTGTAAATCCACATATGCTTAATCTGCTTCGCCAGCCTGTCATACTCCCATTTCTCCCTGCTGCGGGCCACGCAGTTGGAGTCATTGACATAAAAGCCATTGGAGTCGTAGCCGTAGATGACCACGAAATGGCCTGCTGCGGTAAAATCTCCCTTTCCCATGGAACAGATGATGACACCTCCCTCATCCAGGGCATTTTTCATGGTCTGCTCCGAAACGCCGGGCTGCCTCACAGCGACTCCACAGGTGGCCGGAAAGTCCTCCAGCAATGCCCATGCCGTTCCGGTGCCCATGACGTAATGGCCATTGTCCATGCTATATTTCGCCACCGCGTCCGGGGTAATGCTCTCGTCTCCCAGCAAGTAATACATGGCCATGGAGACGCAGGTGGGGCCACAGCCGGACAGGCCGATATTGTCGTCCCCATAGTCCACATACCCCCATCTGGGATCCCACTGTAGGAAAAGGGGGTATTCCTGGCTCTTCTCCAGCTCCGACAGGCCCGTATAGGAGGGCCTTGCATCGGCGTTCAGGGAATTCTTCACGAAATCCGCCATCTCCGGATTGTTGGCCAGGGCCTTGAGCATGTCATCTGAATAACGGGAATGCTGCCTGTAGATTTCCGCAATCTGCTCATTGTCCTGGGAAAGCTCCTGGAGGCAGACCAGCACCTCCTCCGGACTCCTGTCTATGGGCTTGTCCACCTGCGTAAGGCCGCAGAGGCTCACATAGTCCACGATATCGTCCTTCGGCTCCTCGCCCCCGGAGGCGGCGTATGTCTGATTCGGCACGTCCTCCTCCGTCCGGGATTCCGGCTGAGGGGCATCCTGAGGATTGTCCTGTAGGAAGCCTTCCTCCTGCCGGCTGACGCTCATACCGGTCATCACCTGTTTCAATGTCTTGTTCAGCCCTCTAATCTGGGACTGGAGCCCCAGCAGCAGCAATATATTCAGTGTCAGCAGGACACAGACAATCAGGAAATAAATCGCCCGGCGCTTTTTTTCCGTCTCGTGCTCACGTATATAACGGGGCACTCTCCGACTCCTGCTTTTTCTCGGAAAATCCTCTCTTTCATGGAAATCCTCTCTTCCATCGTATCCTCTGTCATCCCTCACGTCTTTCCTCCGTCTGCCGCGGCACGGCTCTCTTTCTGTGGAATGCCCCTTTTCCGTGGTGCCTTCGTCCCAGTCTGCCTGTCCTGCTGTCTAGTATAATAGAAGAATAGCCCATCTTTGTCACAGATTTTCCACATATCTGTATCATAGTTGTATATTATAGGAAGAAAATGCGGCTTCCTATAATCAAATGCGGCGCAAGGGCAGCGCCTTTGTTATACTATCAGAAAAAGAGAAGTTTCCACAGTCGTGAAAAGAGGAGCCGTATCTGTGCCGGCCCCTCTATCCGCCCATTGCACCCGGAGCTCATTTTACCAGGCGCACAGTCTCCCTGGCGATGGCGAGCTCCTCATTGGTAGGAATCACCATGACTGTCGTGCGGCTCTGGGACGTGGTAATCACGATGTCCTGGCCCCGCTTCCCGTTGGCCTCCTGATCCAGCTCCACGCCCAGGTAGCCCAGGTATTCGCAGACAAAGGTGCGCACCAGCGGCGCGTTCTCACCTATCCCCGCGGTGAAGCAGATGACGTCCACGCCGTTCATGGCCGCCACATAGGAGCCGATGTACTTCGCCACCCGGTAGCAATAGGCCTTCATGGCGCGGACCGCATTGGGGTCTCCTGTGTTGTAGCCGTCCTCCAGGTCGCGGAAATCCGAGGACAGATTGTCCGAAAGGCCCAGCACGCCGGATTTCTTGTTCAGCACGGCCATGACCTCGCCGATGTTCCTCTCCTCCTTGTTGGCCAGGAACTCGATGATGGCCGGGTCGATGTCCCCGGAGCGGGTGCCCATCATCAGGCCCTCCAGAGGGGTCAGTCCCATGGAGGTGTCCACGCACCTGCCGTTCTTCACGGCGGAAATGCTGGCGCCGTTGCCCAGGTGGCACACGATGATCTTCAAATCCTCATAGGCCCTTCCCAGGACTTCCGCCGCCCTCCTGGACACATAGGAATGGCTGGTGCCGTGGAAGCCGTACCTCCTGACCTTGTATTTCTGATAATATTCATACGGCAGGCCGTACATATAGGCCTCCTCCGGCATGGTCTGGTGGAAAGCGGTGTCGAACACGCCCACCATGGGGGTATCCGGCATCAGCTTCCTGCAGGCTTCGATGCCAATCAGGTTCGCCGGGTTATGCAGGGGGGCAAGGTCGTTGCACTCCTCCACCGCGGCCAGCACTTCCTTGTCCAGCACCACGGACTGGGCGAATTTCTCCCCGCCATGCACCACACGGTGGCCCACCGCGCCGATTTCGTCCAGGCTGGCCACCACGCCGGTCTTCGGATTGGTCAGTGCCTCCAGCACCAGACGAATCGCCTCGGTATGGTCAGGCATGGGGGTGACCTTTCTTTCCTTCTCGCCGTTCTCAGGGGCGTAGGTTATCATGCTGCCGTCGATGCCGATCCGCTCGCACAGGCCCTTGGCCAGGCACTGCTCGGTATCGGAATCGATCAGCTGGAATTTCAGGGAGGAGCTCCCGCAATTAATCACTAACACTTTCATGACTGCTTGTTTCCTTTCTTATTTATAGTTCCGCCAATGCATGTACTGTGCACATGACCCGAGATAGGAATCCCATCGCACAGATGCTGCGCTGGAATTCCTATCTGCGCACTGTACATGCTTTGGCTGTTTTGTAGTTCCGCCAATGCATGTACTGTGCACATGACCCGAGATAGGAATCCCATCGCA
>CAMQOJ010000061.1 GCA_947003375.1 uncultured Lachnospiraceae bacterium | reverse complement strand
CATGAAACCAAAGTCGGACATCAAACATACTGAAATGGCTCGTTGGTCAAGCGGTCAAGACGCCGCCCTCTCACGGCGGAAACAGGGGTTCGATTCCCCTATCAGCTGTTCTTAAGAGAATAGTTCTGCAAGGAAAGGTGCTGGGGACTGAATTCATAGTGTTCCGGCATTTTTTTTGTGAAAAATACCAATTGCACATCTTTTTCTTTCGAGGTATAGTATTGCACGGATGCTCAAATAATACACGGTATTTAGGAATCGTATCAATCATATAGTAAGCAGAGGACATTCATTATGGCAAAATATCTGGTAATCGTAGAGTCACCGGCGAAAGTGAAGACTATCAAGAAATTCTTGGGCTCCAACTATCAAGTGGCTGCCAGCAACGGACATGTCCGCGACCTCCCCAAGAGTTCCCTGGGGATAGACGTGGAGCATGACTATGAGCCTAAGTACATCACCATCCGCGGAAAGGGCGACATCCTGGCGAACCTGCGCAAGGAAGTCCGCAAGGCCGAGAAAATCTATCTTGCAACCGACCCTGACCGGGAGGGGGAGGCCATCTCCTGGCATCTGCTCTATGCCCTGAAGCTGGAGGAGAAGCTGAAGGAGAAGAAGGTCTACCGCATCACCTTCAATGAGATCACCAAGAACGCGGTGAAGGAATCCTTAAAGAACGCCAGGGAGATCAACATGAACCTGGTGGACGCCCAGCAGGCCCGCCGCATGCTGGACCGCATGGTGGGCTACCGCATTTCCCCTTTATTATGGAAGAAAGTCAAACGGGGCCTGAGCGCCGGGCGGGTGCAGTCCGTGGCCCTGCGCATCATCTGCGACAGGGAGGAGGAAATCGATGCCTTCATCCCGGAGGAATACTGGACCCTGGACGTGAACCTGGACGTGAAGGGGGAGAAGAAGCCCATCTGCGCGAAATACTACGGAACTGCAGGCGAAAAGAAGGGCATAGCCTGCAAGGAGGAGGCTGACAGAATCATGGCTTCCCTGAAAGGCGCGGAATATACCGTCAAGGAGGTGAAGAAGGGAGAGCGGCACAAGAAGCCGCCCCTGCCCTTTACCACATCCACCCTCCAGCAGGAGGCCAGCCGGGCCCTGAACTTCTCCACCCAGAAGACCATGCGCCTGGCCCAGCAGCTCTACGAGGGCGTGGACATAGAGGGGGAGGGCACCGTAGGCCTGATCACCTACCTGCGTACCGACTCCACCCGTGTCTCCAGGGAGGCCGAGGACATGGCGGCAGAGTTCATCGCCGCCCAGTACGGCAAAAAGTACCTGGCGGAGGCCACTGGGGAGAAGAAGAACAGCCAGAAGATACAGGACGCCCATGAGGCCATCCGCCCCACGGACCTGAACCGGATTCCCACTGCGATCAAGGAGCAGCTGCCCAGAGACCTGTTCCGGCTCTACCAGCTGGTCTGGAAGCGCTTCGTGGCCAGCCGCATGAGCCCGGCGGAATACGAGACCACATCCGTCCGGATCCAGGCGGCAGACCAGATTTTCACGGTGTCCGCCTCGGCGCTGAAGTTCGAGGGCTTCTTGAGCGTATACAGCCCTGCCGACGAGGAGAAGGAGGAGAACGCCCTGACCGTGGGCCTTAGCAAAGACAGCGTCCTCAGCTTTGCCTCCTTCGACCCGAAGCAGCACTTCACCCAGCCCCCGGCCCATTACACTGAGGCATCTCTGGTGCGGGCCCTGGAGGAGCTCGGCATCGGCCGCCCCAGCACCTACGCCCCGACGATTACCACCATCCTGGCCAGGCGCTATGTGGTGAAGGAGGAGAAGAACCTCTATGTCACGGAGCTGGGCGAGGTGGTGAACCACATGATGAAGGAGGCTTTCCCCTCCATCGTGGACGTACACTTCACCGCCAGCATGGAAGCTTTGCTGGACGGGGTGGAAGAGGGGGACGTGAAGTGGAAGACGGTGGTGTCGAACTTCTACCCCGACCTGGACCAGGCGGTGGAGTCGGCGGAGAGGGAGCTGGCGGAGGTGTCCATCGCCGATGAGGTCAGCGATGAGGAATGCGACCTCTGCGGCCGGATGATGGTGATCAAGTACGGCCCCCACGGCAGGTTCCTGGCCTGCCCCGGCTTTCCGGAGTGCCGCAACACCAAGCCCTATTTCGAGAAGATCGGGGTAGCCTGCCCCAAGTGCGGCAAGGACGTGGTGCTGAAGAAGACCAAGAAGGGCAGGAAGTATTACGGCTGCATCGACAATCCGGAATGCGACTTCATGTCCTGGCAGAAGCCCTCCGGAGAGAACTGCCCCCGCTGCGGCGGGCCCCTTCTGATCAAGGGGAACAAGCTGGTGTGCAGCGATGCCCAGTGCGGCTACCATATTCTGTCTGAATTGTCAAACAAATCTGACTAAATGCGAAAATTTTGACTGTTTGTGCATTGTAATCTGATTTTATTTGTGATATGATAAGATTGCATATGAACAGGCGGTCGGGAATGGGGGAGTCTGCCATCCGCGGGCCGGTGTGGTGCATGGGACAAAAGCGGAGGAAGGCGAATGAGTAGCGTACAGCTTCTGGATAAGACCAGAAAAATCGGTAAACTGTTGCACAATAACAATTCCAGCAAGGTGGTGTTCAACGATATCTGCAAGGTGATGCGTGAAATCCTGGAGTCCAATGTGCTGGTCATCAGCCGCAAGGGCAAGGTGCTGGGGGTGGGCAAGTCAGAGGGAATCGATTCCATTACCGAGCTGATAGACGAGAACGTGGGCGGCTTCGTGGACGCCATGCTCAATGAAAGGCTTCTGGGAGTGCTTTCCACCAAGGAGAACGTGAATCTGGAGACATTGGGGTTCGAGAGCCCGGATATCCGCAAGTTCCAGGCGATTATCACGCCGATTGAGATCGCGGGCGAGAGGCTGGGGACGCTCTTCATCTATAAATGCGACAGTCAGTACGAGATAGACGATATCATCCTCTGCGAGTACGGCACTACGGTGGTGGGGCTGGAGATGCTCCGTGCCATCAACGAGGAGAGCGCGGAGGAGAGCCGCAAGGTGGCGGTGGTGAAATCCGCAATCAGCACCCTTTCCTTTTCCGAGATGGAGGCCATCACCCATATCTTTGACGAGCTGAACGGCATGGAAGGAATCCTGGTGGCCAGCAAAATAGCAGACAGGGTGGGGATTACCCGCTCCGTCATCGTCAATGCCTTGCGCAAGTTCGAGAGCGCGGGGGTGATTGAGTCCCGGTCCTCGGGCATGAAGGGGACATATATCAAGGTGCTCAACGATGTGCTGTTCGACGAGATAGAAGAGCTGAAGCGCCAGAGCCAGCGTGGGCAGTAGCGCGTACATGACAAAAAGATAAAAGACTACAAGCCAAAAGGATTTGGGAGGCCCGGGCGGCCGAAATGTAGGGAAAGATAAAGGGATTTATTGAAAAGGGCAATAAGTCCCTTTTTATATGTTCCCGAGGGGCCCGGAATCCTGCTATTCCGAAAAAAATCTATGGGAAATTCAGTAATTTCGTATTAGGGTATTGTTTTTTTCACGGAAAGATATTACAATAGGTTAATGTGGAGAAAGCGTGCATTGATTCTTGCTTTGATTACATAGAGATAATCGGGAACAGAAAGGAGAATATCATGTTTCAATCAAAGGTATTCGATTATGTGAATGTACTGGACAGAGCGGCAGACGCCAGCTGGATGCGCAATGAAGCAATCGGGAATAATCTTTCCAATGTAGACACGCCGGGATATAAGAGACAGGATGTGGCATTTGAGGATGTGCTCAGGCAGGCTCTGGGCAAGAGCACTTACAGGTCCATGGATGCCAAGGTGTCCGGCCTGGATCTGAGGAGGCTGACGGGCAGGGTCTATACGGATCACGCGGCCTTTTCCTACCGCCTGGACGGAAACAATGTGGATCCGGATACGGAGGGCGTCATGCTGGCGCAGAACCAGTTGAAGTATCAGGGCCTCATAACCAGCATCAACCAGGAATTCACCAATCTGCAGACGGTGATGAAGTAAGAGAAGAGGAGATAGGAAAATGGGTTTGTTTTCTGCTTTTAATATCAATGCCACCGGCATGACGGCGGAGAGATACCGCATGGACATCATTTCGGAGAACGTGGCCAATGCCAATACCACCCGCACGGCGGACGGAAGCCCATACCGCCGCAAAGTGGTATCCTTTGAGGAGAAGACCGAGAGGCGGCCGTCCTCCTTCAGCCACATATTCAACAAGACGCTCCATGAGCACAAAGGTTTCGTGCAGCAGACCGGCACGGGCGTACGGGTGTCCGGCGTGTACGAAGATCATGTCACGGAGATGAACATGGCCTACGACCCCTCCCATCCGGATGCGGACGAGAACGGCTATGTGACCTATCCCAATGTGAACATCATCACGGAGATGACCAATATGATAGATGCCAGCCGCGCCTATGAAGCGAACTCTACTGCATTCAACGCCACAAAGGCCATGGCACAGAAAGGGCTGGAGATAGGGTCTTAAGCCCCGGAAAGGCATAGGGAACCTGCGGGAGCGCGGAAATAGTGAGTGAAGGAGACATACATATTATGGATTTAGCGGCGATAACAGGCCTGGAGAGGGTTTCGGGCTTAAATGGCGTAACTTCATCAGGGGGCGTAGAGCGCACATCCCTGACCGGAACCCTGACGGATAAAGAGGAGAAGGTGGAGGGCAGTCTGTTCGATGCGTTCCTGAACAGTGCCATTGACAATATAAAGACGACTAACAGCTATCTCTCCAAGGCGGAGGATGAAAAAATCAGGTTTGCCATGGGCGAGACGGAGAATTTCCATGACCTGACCATAGCCCTGCAGAAAGCGAATACAGCCCTGCAGTACACTGTGGCTGTCCGGGACAGACTGCTGGATGCCTACAAGGAACTGATGCAGATGCAGATCTGACGGATGGTTCCCGTGAGAAAGGTGCGGGGGCAGGCATGAAAGGCATGGAATTTAGAATGACTAGGAGAGAAGCACCATGGCTGACAAGCTAAAAGAATTACCGGGCAAAGCGCTGGAGTGGTGGAATAAATTTACGAGTAGGCAGAAGACGATTATCATAGCCATTGTCGCAATCGTTATATTTACTTTTGCCATCATCGTTTATACGTTTTCCAGGCCCCAGTACACAAGGCTCGGTACATATGAGAGCAGCAAGACCGCTGCGGAGATTGTAAAGATATTGGATGATGCCGGCATCACGCACAAAGAGAGCACGGACGCGATGACGATCGATGTGCTGACCACCCAGCTGTCCCAGGCCAACCTGGCAATCGCCACGGAAGGATATGTGCCGGACAGCCTGAAATACACCGATGTCGTAGAGACGGGCATGTCCGTCACGTCATCGGATCGTGAGGCCATGCAGACGACTTTCTACGAGCACCAGCTGGAGAACATGTTCTCCAAGACCATGCCGGTAAAGGATGTCAGCATCAAAATAAACAGGGCATCCAATTCCGGGAGGCTGAGCGATTCCGATACAGATGCCTACGCCACCATCACGGTGACGGTGACGGATGACTTCAACGCGGCCAACGCCACGGCCATGGCCAAGGCAGCAGCCACCGCGCTGGGCAATGACAGCACGGCGAACATCACTATCATCGATCAGAACTTCAACCTGCTGTTCGCCGGAGGGGACGACTATTCCTCCATGGGGATTGCCAGTTCCATGCAGGAGCTGCAGACCCAGGCGGAGGCCATGGTGACCAATCAGGTGAAGAAGGTTCTGATCGGTACGAAGCAGTTCAATGAGGTGGAGGTGAGCAGCCATCTTTCTGTGGATTTTTCCGACTACAGCAAGAAGGTGACCGAGTATTACGCCAATGAGGGCCGCGAGGTCGGCATGCCCAGCCATGAGGACACCTTTACCACCCAGAGCGACGGCGGCGTAGCCGGGATACCCGGCACGGATTCCAACACGGAGAACGACAACTACACCGGATACGATTATCTGGGCACAGGCGGCGGCAGCAGCTCATCAGAGGAGCGGTCTACGGATTACCAGAACAATGTATCCGAGACCAGTACCATCACCCCGGCGGGGAGCATAAATTACGATAATTCTTCCATATCTGTAGCGCTGATCAAATATCGTGAATATTATGAAGAGAATGTAGAGAGGCAGGGCCTCCTGGAGGGAATCACCTGGGAAGAGTTCAAGGAAAACAACCGGGCGGACGTCAAGCAGGAAGTGGACGCAGATGTCGTTCAGATGGTGGCCTATGCCAGCGGAATCGATGCCAGCAGGGTCGTGGTGGTCTCCTATGAATCCCCCCTGTTCTATGACAAGGAGGGCTTTTTCGAGACTGTAGATACCACGGATATCCTGAGCATCGTGATGATCGTACTGATTCTGGGCCTGCTGGCCTTCGTGATCCTGCGCAGCATGGGCACGAAGAAGAAAGCGGCCGTGGAGGAGGAGCCGGAGCTGTCCGTGGAGGATATGCTGCAGTCCACGCCTCCGGAGCCTGAGGTGGAGAACATCGATGTGGAGACGAAATCCGACACCCGCAAGCTGGTGGAGAAGTTCGTGGACGAGAATCCCGAGGCGGCGGCGAACCTGCTGCGCAACTGGCTGAACGAGGACTGGAGCTGACAGGGAAGAAGAGCATTTCAATGGAAATGAGGTACATATATGCCAAATAGTGCGACAAGCGAAATGGGATTCAAGGGGGTCCAGAGAGCGGCCATCCTGCTGATTTCCCTGGGGCCGGAGCGCTCTGCCGGAATTTTCAAACATTTAAAAGAAGAAGAGATTGAGGAGATGACGCTGGAGATTGCCAATATCAGAAGCGTGACGCCTCAGGTGAAGGAAGCGGTCATCACCGAGTTCTACGAGCTGTGCCTGGCCGAGCAGTACATCGCGGAGGGCGGCATCGGCTATGCAAAGGATCTGCTGGAGAAGGCGCTGGGCTCCGAGAAGGCCATGGATGTCATCGGCAAGCTGACGGCGTCCCTGCAGGTGAAGCCTTTCGAATTCGTGCGCAAGACGGATGCCACCCAGCTGATCAACTTCATCCAGGACGAACATCCCCAGACCATCGCCCTGATACTGTCCTATCTGGCTCCCAGCCAGTCGGCGCTGGTGATGTCTGCCCTGCCGCCGGAGAGACAGGCCGATGTGGCCAGGCGTATCGCCGTCATGGACCGCACCAGCCCGGACATCATCAAGGAGGTGGAGAAGGTGCTGGAGTCCAAGCTGGCAAGCCTTGTGAACCAGGACTACACCATCATCGGCGGCGTGGACGCTGTGGTGGAGATTCTGAATACGGTAGACCGCGGCACGGAGCGCCATATCATGGAGACTCTGGAAGTGGAAGCGCCGGAGCTGGCGGAGGAGATCAGGAAGAAGATGTTCGTGTTCGAGGATATCCTGCTCCTGGACGACAGGGCCATCCAGCGCGTGCTGCGTGACGTGGAGAACAACGACCTTACCATGGCCATGAAGAGCACCAAGGACGAGGTGAAGGAGGCAATCTTCAACAACATGTCCAAACGTCTGGCCGTCATGATCAAGGAAGACATGGACTTCATGGGCCCTGTGCGCATGAAGGATGTGGAGGAAGCCCAGCAGAAGATCGTCAATGTCATCAGGAAGCTGGAGGATTCCGGCGAAATCGTGATTTCCAGAGGCGGAGGTGACGAAATCGTTGTCTAGTAATCTGGTAAAACAATTCTTCATGACATTGCCAGAGGATAAAGAGAAGCTGGTAATCGACAATAACGACCGGATCCGCAGGCGGCTGGAGGAACTCTCCAGAGGCGAGGGGAATCCGGAGGGCGGGTTCGTGTCCGGGCTCGCCATAGCGGATGTGATAGAGGCGCCGGAGGATGCCACCGGAAATGTCATCAAGGCCCAGGACGAGGCAAAGGAGCTGCTGGAGCAGTCCAGGGCGGAGGCGGAAGAGCTGCGCGCCCAGGCTCAGGCGGAGGCGGAGCGCATCCTGGAGGAGGCAAGGGCCCAGGCCCAGGCCGAGAAGCAGCAGGTATTGGAGCAGGCGAAGCAGCAGGGATACATGGAGGGCATGAGCAGGGCCCAGGCCCATGAGGGCGCCATGGAGCAGGAGTACCAGGAGAAGGCCAGGCTGCTGGAGGAGGAATATGAGCAGCAGATAGAGATGCTGGAGCCCAATCTGGTAGAAGCCATTACGGGAATCTATGAGCATATCTTCCATGTGGAGCTGTCCTCCTACCGGGAGATACTGACCAGCCTGATTTCCGATGTGCTGCACAAGCTGGACGGGAGCAGGAGCTTCATCATCCATGTGTCAAAGGATGATTACGCGTATGTGAACATGCAGAAGAAGCAGATGCTGACAGGCGCTGTCTCCGAGAGCGTCAGCGTGGACGTGGTGGAGGATGCCACCGTCGGCCGGAACGAGTGCATGATCGAGACGGAGAACGGCATCTTTGACTGCGGGCTGGGCACACAGCTGTCGGAGCTGAAAAAGAGGCTCAGGCTGCTCGCCTGGTCAAGGGAGGAATGATTCTTTGCGGCAGGTTACTGTAGACTTCGCAAAATATGATAGATTGAACGAGGAAACCTTCTATAAGAAGAAGGGCAAGGTCGTCAATGTAGTGGGGCTGACCATCGAGTCCGCCGGGCCTGATGCCAGGCTTGGGGATATCTGCGAGATTGTGCCGGAGGGCGGCGAGAAGCCCATCCTGGCGGAGGTGGTAGGCTTCAAGGACAGGAAGACACTGCTGATGCCTTACGACAATGTGGACGGCATCGGCCTGGGCTGCATCGTGGAGAACACGGGCAATCCCCTGCGGGTGCCGGTCAGCGAGGCTTTGCTTGGCAAAGCGCTGAACGGGCTGGGAGTTCCGGTGGACGGGACACAGTTCGACGGCGTGCCGTATTTGGTGGAGGCTGCGCCCCCCGACCCCATGAGCAGGAAGATCATCGATTCCGTGCTTCCCCTGGGCGTGAAGGCCGTGGACGGCCTGATTACCGTGGGCAAGGGCCAGCGTATCGGCATATTCGCCGGCTCCGGCGTGGGAAAGTCCACCTTGATGGGAATGTTCGCCCGCAATACCAAGGCGGATATCAATGTCATCGCCCTTATCGGGGAGCGGGGCAGAGAGGTGCGCGAATTCATAGAGCGGGATTTGGGCGAGGAGGGCATGCGCCGCTCGGTGGTGGTGGTGGCCACCTCCGACAGGCCGGCCCTGGAGAGGAACAAGGCGGCGAAGACCGCCACGGCCATCGCGGAGTATTTCCGGGACAGGGGCAAGGACGTGCTGCTTATGATGGATTCCCTGACCCGTTTCTCCATGGCCCAGAGGGAGATTGGTCTGGCCAGCGGCGAGCCGCCGGTGACGAGAGGATATCCCCCCAGCGTATATTCGGAGATGCCCAAGCTCCTGGAGCGGGCCGGATGCGCGGCAAGGGGTTCTATCACAGGCCTGTATACGGTGCTGGTGGACGGGGACGACTTCAACGAGCCCATCACCGACACGGCCCGGAGCATCCTGGACGGCCACATCATGCTGGACAGGAAATTAGGGCATAAGAACCACTATCCCGCCATAGATATCCTACAGAGCATTTCCAGGTGCATGTCCCAGATTGCGTCCAAGGAGCACAAGCAGGCCGCAGGGAAGCTGAAAAACGTCCTTGCCACCTACAATGAGGCGGAAGACCTGATCAATATCGGCGCGTACAAGAGCGGCAGCAACCAGTCCATCGACTACGCCATCTCGAAGATCGAGGCGGTGAATCAGTTCCTTTGCCAGGACGTGGACGAGAAATTCAGCTTTGAGGACAGCGTGGCAATGCTCCAGAGGCTGTTCTGAATCGGACAGAAGAGGGGCATAGTACGGTATGTGTGGTAAAGAGGGAATGAAATGGCGAGATTTCGATATTCCATGCAGAGCATTCTGAACATAAAGATGAAGATGGAGACCCAGGCGAAGCAGGAATTCTCCACGGCCCGGGCGGCCCTGGACGAGGAGGAGGAGCGCCTGCAGGCCCTGTACGACAGGAAGAGCGGCTATGAGGAGGCCGGGACGAAGCTGTTGTGCGGCACGCTGAAGCTGCGGGAGATCAATGAGAACAAGATGGCGATCCGATGCATGGAGGATTACATAGATAAGCAGCGTATCAGCGTGAACATGGCGGAAGAGAAGCTGGAGAGGGCCAGGGAGCGTCTTGCGGAGGTCCGGATGGAGCGCAAGACCCATGAGAAATTGAAAGAAAAGGCTTTCGATGCCTTCCTCATGGAGGAGAAGAGGCAGGAGAGCAAGGAGATAGATGAGCTGACCAGCTATACCTATGGGCAGCGCAGAAGCGAGGAGAGCGCAAGGAGCGTATCCGTTTAGGAGATTATCATATGGCAACAAAGGAATTGAACCCTGTGGCCGCGGCGGCAGAGGAGGAAAAGGCAAAGCTTAAGGAAGAGAAGAAGAAATTCCGGCAGGAGCAGAAGGCCCAGAAGAAGGAGGCCAAAAAGCGGGCGGCGGAGATTGCGAAGCAGGATGAGGCATTGGGAGAGGACGGCGGCAACGGCCTTGTCACCTTTTTCGCGACCCTGCTGATCGTGGTTCTGTGGCTGGCGATTGTCTGCGTGGTGATCAAGATGGATGTGGGCGGCTTCGGAAGCAGCGTCCTGACGCCCATCCTGAAGGATGTGCCTGTCATTAACAAGATACTGCCCTCCAAATCCCTTCCCGTCTCAGAGGAGAATACGGATTCCGAGAGCTACGGGGGATATGACAGCATGGAGGAGGCCGTGGCCTACATCAGGCAGCTGGAGCTGGAGCTGGAGAGAGAGCAGACATCCTCCAAGGATAAGGACACGCAGATTGACGGGCTGAAGGCGGAGGTGCTGCGCCTCCAGGAATTTGAGCAGAAGCAGGCGGAATTCCAGCGCATCCAGACGGAATTTCTGGAGGAAGTGGTGTACTCGGAGAAGGGCCCCGGCCCGGAGGAGTACAAGAAGTTCTATGAGGCGGCGAACCCTGCCTCATGGGAATATGTCTACAGACAGGTAGTCACGCAGCTGGAGGAGGATCAGAAATTCCAGGATTATGCCAAGGCCTATGCCGAGATGAAGCCGAAAGAGGTGGCTGGAGTCTTCGAGGAGATGACGGACAATCTGGATTTGGTGGCGAAGATACTGAATGCCATGTCCGTGGAGGACAGGGCGAAGATACTGGGGGCCATGGATGCCAGCGTGGCCGCGAAGCTCACGAAGATGATGGATCCGGACTCTTAAGGAACATATTTTCGGGGCCGACATATTATACTGCAGACCGCCGGGATTTACAGTGGTGTCTTCGGGAAAGTACTTGGCTGCGGTCTGCAGTCGGATTGCACTGCAAATTTATACTGCTTAACGATTTCACTTGCCGTGAAACCAGACTGCATAACGCTGACTGGTTCAATCGCTTGATTGCATTAGGCAGTATTCAGCGTTATGCAGTATAACCAGTGCGCAGTATAAATTGTGGGAGATATTCTGGCGGGAAAGCCATCGCCAGGGTATTCACATATATCCCAAATAAAAAGAGAAAGGAGGGTAAGGATGACGAGTACAGCAGTAAAGGAAGTCAGTTCGCTCTTCGCGAACATGACGGCTGCGCAGCCGGGCAGGAATGCCGCGGGAGCCGCAAGCTTCCAGAATATCTGGAACGATCAGATGAGCAGGAATGCCGACGCTTCCCCGGACAGCAGCAGAACGGGTGCTACAAAGAAGCAGGATGCCTCCACGGATCGGCTGCAGAGGGGGTCTTCCCTGAAGGCCAAGGAGAGCCAGACTGTGCAGGAGGAGACGCAGGTCTCCCAGGAATCTCAGGAAATCCAGGAACTGTCCCCTGAGGAGCAGCAACAGGCCATGGAAGTGCTGGGCAGTGCCGCGCTTCAGTTGATGCAGGAGATTGCGGACGCTTTCGGCATCACCATGGAGGAGCTTCAGGCCGCTATGGCCGATTTGGACATGGGCCAGCTGGATGTGCTGGATGCCTCTAAGCTCAGCGGGCTTCTGCTGAACCTGGGCGGTGCGGAGGATTTATCCGCGCTGGTCACGGACGGGGAGCTGTATGACACCTACCGCATGCTGATGAACCAGCTTGAGGGTGTGCTGCAGGAGAGCGCCGAGGCGCTGGAGACAGAGCCGGAGCAATTGCTCACGCTGCTCCAGGACGGATTCCAGGAGGAAGCGCCCGTGGAGGAAGGAACTGTCATTCAGCCACAGCAGCCTGAGGAAAAAGCGCAGCTTTTCAGAGAGGACCATAGGCCCGAGGAGGCACAGCAGGGTGTGGACACCGGCGATGGGCAGCAGGCGGTGCAGAGAGGGCAGGAGACCCGGGACGCACAGAACCAGGGTCAGGAGGGAGAGAAGCAGGAGAGGCATTCCGAGGGAAAATCCCAGAAGGAGCCGCAGATGAACCTGTTCCTGCAGAATCTCAGGACAGAGCAGTTCCAGCCGGGAGTGGCCCAGGCGCAGAGCGTGGCCACAAGCAGTCCCTGGAGCGAGACGACACAGGACATCATGAACCAGATTCTGGATTACATGAAGCTCCAGCTGAACGCGGACAGCACGAACCTGGAGATGCAACTCCATCCCGCAAGCCTGGGGACGCTGCAGATACAGCTTGCTTCCAAGGCAGGAGTGGTCACGGCCAACTTCATCGCCCAGAACGAGACGGTGAAAGCGGCGTTGGAGACCCAGATGATACAGCTCAAGGAGCAGTTCGAGGAGCAGGGAATCCGGGTGGAATCCATCGAAGTCACAGTCCAGACCCATGAGTTCGAGCGGAACCTGGACGAACAGGGCCGGGGCAGGAACAACCAGCCGGAAAAGAAAGGCCGGGGCAGAAGGATCAATCTCGGCGGGGCAGTGTCCATGGAGGACGCGGAGGCGGAAGAGCCTGCGGCGGACAGGATGACTGCGGTGGGCAGTACGGTGGAGTACACCGCGTGAACTGTCTCTTATACACATCTGACGCTGCCGACGAAGAGACTCGTGTAGA
>CAMQOJ010000060.1 GCA_947003375.1 uncultured Lachnospiraceae bacterium | reverse complement strand
GGACGAAATTGGCTGACATACTAATCGTAGAGGATGAGTTTTCCATCAATGAACTGATACGGAGGAACCTGTGCCTGACGGGGCATCGCTGCACCCAGGCTTTCGACGGGCCGGCCGCGGTCAGCCTGCTGGAAAGCGGGTCATTCGACCTGATCGTGCTGGACATCATGCTGCCCGGGCTGGACGGCTATCAGGTGTTCGAAAGGGCCGGTGGGACGCCGGCCATCTTCCTGACGGCCAAGAGCGAGCTGTCCGACAAGCTGAAAGGGCTGGCCATGGGGGCTGACGATTATCTGACCAAGCCCTTCCAGATGCTGGAGCTGGCGGCCAGGGTGGAGACCGTGCTGCGGCGGACGAAGAAGGAGGAGACGGACTTCACGTTGGGCTCCATGAGATGCGATTTCCACAGGCATCAGGTTTTCCTGGAAGGAACGGTCATCGAATGCACGCCCAAGGAATACGAGCTGCTGAGGGTGCTGATCCGGAACCGGAACATCGCCCTGTCCAGGGAGAAGCTTCTGGACATGGTGTGGGGATATGATTTCGAGGGAGGCACCCGCACCGTGGACGTCCACATACAGAGGCTGCGCCACAAGCTGCACCTGGAAGATTACATCAAGACCGTGTACAAGCTGGGATACCGGCTGGAGGTTCCGGAATGAAAAAACGGACTTTCTTCGCGGTGCTGATCCTATTTCTGATATTTCTCAACTCCATGATCCTGATTGCCTCGCTTGTCATCCTGAACAGCAAGCTTTCCGCTGTCCGGGAGAGATGTCTGGCAGAGCATTATGTGATCGCGTCGTCCCTGATCGGGGACATGCAGGCCCTGGAACAGCGGGGAATCCCCGCGGCGGAAAGCATGGACAGGCTGATGCGCACTTACACCCACTACCTCCAGGGAAGGGAGGACGGGCTGGCTGTGGCCTTCTCCGGAGAATGGATCTACAGAAGCGCCCTGCCCCGGGAAGCTCCGAACCCTCCGCCGGACACAGGCCATGGGCAGGAGCGGCTGGTCTGCCTGGAGGACGGGACTCCCCCCGTGCTGTTGGTCTATGGCAGCTTTCCGGCCCCGTGGCAGGACTATGGGCTCCTGTACATGGGGAACCTGGATGAGGCCGTCTCTACCTGGCGCCATACGAAGAACATCCTCTTTCTGGCAGGGGCCCTGGTGATGCCCGTCATGGCGTTCTTCCTTTTTCAGTTCCTGAACCTCCTCTTCCGCCCTCTGGCCCAGATTTCAAGCGCTTCCGCCAGGATAGCGGAGGGAAATTACAAGAGCAGGCTTCCGGTCCAGGGAAAGGACGAGGTGGCCAGCGTGGCCCACAATTTCAATCTCATGGCCCAGCAGGTAGAGGCCCAGATTCTGCAGCTTCAGGACATTGCCCGGCAGAAACAGCAGTTCATCGACAATTTCTCCCATGAGCTGCGGATTCCCCTGACGGCAATCTACGGATATGCGGAATACCTCCAAAAAGCTTCCGTTCCGGAAGAAGACCGCTACGAATGCACCCAGTTCATCATGTCGGAGTGCAGCCGCCTCCAGAGCATGGCCTATCAGCTCCTGGACATGGCCCTGCTGCGGAACAGCGCGCCCAAGGAGGAAGACTGCGATGTAGCCGAACTGTTCGCAGGATCCGAAAAGGTCATGCACGTCAGGGCGGCGGAGAAAGGGATAAGGCTGTCCTATGCCATGCCCCGGGCCCTCCTGCTGAGAGGGAGCATGGACCAGCTGTCGATCCTGCTCAATAACCTGATAGACAATGCCCTGAAGGCCAGCCCGCCGGAAAGTGAAGTGCGCGTCAGGGCCCGCCCGGAAGGGGCCGATATCATAATAGAAGTGGAAGACCATGGCATCGGCATGGAGCCGGAGCAGTTGTCCCACATAAAAGAAGCCTTCTACCGTGTGGACAAAGGCCGCAGCCGGGCCCTGGGCGGCACGGGGCTGGGGCTTTCTATCTGCGAGGGGATCGCGCAGCTCCATCAGGCAGAGCTGACCTTCTCCTCCCGGAAGGGTGAGGGCACCACGGCAAGGCTCCGTTTTTTCAGAGGATGACAGGGAAACTTTTACAACTCCATAAAAACTTCGTGATTGTTTTGATATAGCGGGGTCTTATAGTATATCTATCAAAACAAGAAAGGAGCATCAATATGAGACAAAAAAACTTCCTGAAACTCACTGCAGCAACATTCGCCATCATCGGCGCAGGCGCAGTCCTCTTCAGCGCAGCGGCCGAGACGGCCATGGCGGCCAGCGCAGGGACGGTGGAGTCAGTCCCCACCAGCTACCAGGTGTCCGCCAGCCAGGTGTCCACGGCCGGGCAGCCGGAGGCTGAAGCCAAAAAGGAGGACCGGAAGGAAGCGGATTACCATGTGAGCATGGACCGCCTCAATACCGGGACGCCCACGGAGCTGGACCTGACCATGGAAGAAGCCGCCCAAAAGGGCGCACAGTATCTGGAGAGCCTGTACGGGCTGGATCTGGAGGGCGCCTATGTCTACATGATGTACAGTCCGGGCACAGTGACCTTTCCCCGGGCTTTCTGGTGTGCGGACGTGCTTTTTGAGGAGGCCCAGACCCCTGAGAGCACAAGGTGGAACTACTTGATAGACGCAGTGACCGGAGAGCTTTTCAGCATCGACCACAGCAGGCATCTGGACGCCTCCCCCTCCCTTGAGCCGGACAGCGCCCTGGAGAAGGACTATAGCGCATATGCCGCCCTTGCCGAAGAGAAGGTCCGGACAAGCGGGCTCATGGACGGCGGCATAGACCGGGTGGAATACAACTGCCAGGGATACTCCGGAAACGATCCTGTCATCTCCCTGGATGTCATAGGGGAGAAAGGCGAAGTCCTCTGCATCGGCTTTTCCCGTTATGACCAGTCCTTCCTGGGGCTCATCACGGACACCTCGCGGAAGATCCGGGAGGCGGTTCCGAAGGATGTGACAGGCGAGGGCATAACCGAAATAACCGTAGAATATTCCTCTTCCTCTTTCTGAGGACATGCCGGAGCATCTGCAGGCGCGCCGGACTGCCGAATCAGTTGCTCCGGAGCATCCACAGACGCGTGACTCCATCAATGTAGTAGTTCTGAGTATAGGCCCTGTGGGGGTCTTGTGAGATTCCTGTGGAAGGCCATGCAGGAGGCAGCGCGCAAACGCCAGGGGAGGCACCGGTTTTACGCCGGTGCCTCCCCTGTTTTCTGTTTTCCATGCCA
The DNA here is from genome assembly GCA_947003375.1 of uncultured Lachnospiraceae bacterium. Taxonomy (GTDB): domain Bacteria; phylum Bacillota; class Clostridia; order Lachnospirales; family Lachnospiraceae; genus Acetatifactor. The sequence continues at coordinate 9,803 of CAMQOJ010000060.1, read as the reverse complement.
TTATTATCTTAAAGCAATCAGCCCTCGTATCCGTTGGGATTGTTCTTCTGCCATCTCCAGGAGTCCTCGCACATCTCCCTGATGCCCCTCTCGGCAGTCCAGCCAAGCTCTTCCCTGGCAAGCTTCGCGTCCGCATAGCAGGCTGCGATGTCCCCGGCCCGCCTGGGCTTGATCGCATAGGGCACCTTCACCCCTGTGGCGGCCTCGAAGTTCTTCACCAGGTCCAGCACGCTGTATCCGGTGCCTGTGCCCAGGTTGTAAATCTTCAGTCCGGCCTTCTCCTCGATCTTCTTCAGGGCCTTCACATGGCCTATGGCCAGGTCTACCACATGGATGTAGTCGCGCACGCCCGTGCCGTCGGGGGTGTCGTAATCGTCCCCGAATACCCCCAGCTGGGGAAGCTTGCCCACTGCCACCTGGGTGATATAGGGCATCAGGTTGTTGGGGATGCCATTGGGGTTCTCCCCCATGGTGCCGCTCTTGTGGGCCCCGATGGGATTGAAGTAGCGCAGCAGGATCACATTCCACTCATTGTCCGCCTTCTGGATGTCGGCGAGGATCTGCTCCAGCATGGACTTGGTCCAGCCGTAGGGGTTGGTGCACTCTCCCCTGGGGCAGGCCTCCGTGATGGGAATCTCCGCGGGGTTGCCGTACACGGTGGCGCTGGAGGAGAAGATGATGTTCTTCACATTGTGCTTCCTCATGACGTCCACCAGAGTCAGTGTGCCCGCGATGTTGTTCTCATAGTATTCCCAGGGCTTCTGCACGGATTCGCCCACTGCCTTCAGGCCCGCGAAATGGATGACCGCGCCGATGTCCTCCTTGGAGAAGATTTCCTCCAGGGCCTCCCTGTCAAGGATGTCAGCCTTGTAGAAGGGGACTTTCTTCCCGGTGATCGCCTCCACCCTCTCAAGGGATTTCTCGCTGGAATTGCTCAGATTGTCCAGTACCACCACTTCGTAATCTGCCTGCTGCAGCTCTACCACTGTGTGGCTGCCGATGAACCCGGCGCCGCCTGTCACCAAAATCTTCATAGCATCCTCTTTTCCGCACGGGCCCCGCAGGCTGTCCCCCGGCTTGCCGCGCTTATTGTGATTTGTTTTCTTTACATTTCCAGATTACCCTAAAAAGCCGTTTTTCTCAATATTCATATGTTTAGAGAATCTGTCGAAATGTTATATGATACACTCTCCCGCCGCCCGGTCGCCTCAGGTATGCTACAGAGTCACGCCGTTTTGCCGCAGCAGCTCCCTGGCGCTCTCCACGGAGTCGATGCCGGTCTTGTTCTTGATGGGGGCGAACTCCTTCTCCCGCACCACCTCGAAGGGCAGGCAGCTCCCCATCTGGTGAATCATGTCCAGGATCAGGTTCTCGAATTTGTAGCCGTTGGGCTCCTGGGGCTTCACCAGCTCCCCGGCCTCGTTCAGATAGGGAATCTTTTTCTCCACCACATGCAGGGGCAGGCTCTGGGACACGATCCGCTCCAGCTCCTCCACATTGAACAGGTAGTTCAGGATGACGCCGAAATGGTAGGCGGGCTTGCCCTGGGCGTCTTTGGCGTCCATCAGCTCCTGGGTCATGTCATAGTATTCCACGATGGAGGGCCTGCCGTCCTCTAAGCAGATGGCCCCCACCTTCTCGTCCGGCGTGACCTTGCCCACCACCTTGGCCCCTGCCACGCATTCCCTCTGGATCGTAGCGCCCACGAAGCAGGGATCGCAGATCCTCTGGAGCACATTGTCCACCGCGAAGGCATTGAGCCACTCTATGCCCTCCCTGTGAATCAGATCCACCAGCCCCGCGTCCTCCATGGAGACGAACCAGCCGCCGTTGCCGTTGGGGGAGCTGGCCATCTTGCCCTTCTCCTCCATATATACCTTTCCGTCATAGTCCACCGCCAGGGCCATCTTCTGCTGGAAGAAATGCACGTATTCCGCGCTGTAGCCGAAAAATTTGTGCTCCGTCAGGAACTTCACGGTGGCCTCATGGTTCTTGTCGCTGGTCATCACGAAGAGATGGATCCATGTGTCCGCCTGGCGCACCACCTCCATCAGGTTATTCACCAGGCATTGGAATATATAGAGTTCCCTGGTGATGCCGATGTTATACACGCCCTTGGGGTCGTCCGAGCCAAGCCTGGTGCCCATGCCCCCTGCCAGCAGCACCGCGGCCACCTTGCCCGCCCGGATGGCTTCGATTCCGGTGGCGGTGAAGGATTCCCGGTTGGCCTCGATCTCCGGAAGCTCCATGGCCGCAAGGGGAGTGATGACGCCCCGCTCCAGCAGCTCCTCCTGGTGCTTGCAGGAATCCAGGATGTCCATATCGGAGCCCCCTATCTGCTCCAGCAGCGCCGCCTGTCCCTCCGCGGACAGCTCGTCATAGTATTTCAGGACATGCTCCTGACCGTACTTTTTCAGTTTCTCCTTTGCCTGTGCCAATGTGATGCTCATGTTTCCTCTTCCTTTCTTTTTATGGCTGCCATACGGCATCTCCATGTCTCGAATAAAGATATTGTACCATATATCCCCGTTTTTCCATAGACATCATGGCCATAATTTTCGAGAAATTTCCAAACAGGCAGAAAGGGAGCCTATCTTCAGGTATCAGAGAAACAGCGTCCATACCCTGTCTGGACGCTGCACCTGCACTGCTTATCGGGCGGATTCCTGCGCCCGTCCGTCCGCAAAAACTTCTTTCCCGAAAGCGAGCCTGAAATCCAGAATCGGACACTCCGGCAGCGCCTCTGGCGTGGCCTTGTCCAGGAAACGCATCACCGCCTTGTTCTCCTTTTGGTAGGGTTCCCAAACCGGCAGCGGATTTCCGTTGTAGTCCCTGCCGTTGGGATCCAGATTCTTCACAAAATTCGTCCAGTAGGAGGCCACCTGCCGGGCCAGGTCATAATGCTTTCCCTCAAAAGGCCTCCAGCTGTTGCCCAGGGAGTCGAACATAAACCACAGCTCGGAGCCATGGAAAGAACCCGCATCATCCCCCGGTATGTCATGGTCGAAAATGCCGTAATAGACGCGCTGCCCTGCCCCGGAGCGCAGTTCGCAGAAGCCCCGGCTGCCGCTCAGGAAAGAATTGAAGGCATCCCCTGCCGTCAGGGCATCCGCACCGGCATCATCCTCCACTTTCGCCAGGCTTAAGAACGCTTCTTTCCTGTCGCCGTACTTTTCTGCCGTCCGCAGATATTTCTCATAGTCCATGCTCCCCTTGATGAACGGGCTCTGGGTCTCGCCCTGGCAGATGCACACCATCAGCGGGATGTCAGCCACCCTGTTGTTGTAATAGGCCGCGGGAGCGGATTCCCGAACGAACTTCCCGTCCACGCACAGCCCGAACACGTAACGGCTGCTGCGGGAAGCCGCCGTCAGCCGCCGCATCAGTTCATGGGCATCTGTCCTCCGGGCCTCCTCCAGACTGTCAATGCCAATGGCGTGCAGGAAGTCTGCCCCGTATGCCTCCGCCTCCTGCAGGGACGGAATGTGCGCCATAGGGCGCTCCTCATCCCCGAACATCATGGAGACTCCTGACTGAATGATCGCCCCTTTTATGATTTCCCCGTTCATGGAACTGCAAATCTGTGCCTGGACGCTGCGGGCCCCGGCGCTCTGCCCGCAGATCACGATGCGCTCCGGGTCTCCGCCAAAGGCTCTGATATTGTCATAGACCCAGTGAAGGGCCATGGACTGATCCTGCATGCCGAAATTGGAGACCACGCCCCCTTCCTCAGTCTGCGCCGTGATTTCCGGATGCGCCAGAAAGCCGAACAGTCCCAGCCGATAGCCCACCATGACCACGATGACCCCCCGGCGCGCCACCCGTTCCGGATCGAATTCCACCTCATAGCTGTAGCCGTCCTGCAGACCGCCTCCGTGAATATACACGAAGACAGGGATATTGTCCTGTTCCGTCTCCGCCGGCGTGAAGATATTCAGATACAGGCAGTCCTCGCTCATCCTGTATTCCGCCGCGGTGGGGTGCAGCTCCTTTGTGTAAAAGTCGTCGTCCAGCCCCGGGTGTACCCGCATCATGGCCATGTCTCCATATTCATAACACTTCCTCACCCCTGTCCAGTCCTCTGCGGGCTGCGGCGCCTTCCAGCGCAGCGCCCCCACAGGAGGCTTTGCATAGGGTACGCCCCGGAACACGGTGATGCGTGGATCCTTCCCCACCAGTCCCTGCAGCGTCCCGTTTTTTACCTGAACCTTTCTCAGCATAAGCATTCCTCCTCGTATACTATACAGCGGCGGCATGCCGCCCTCAATGGCAATCCTGTTTTTCCAGTATAAGCACATTCACGGAATGCGCCGGCACCCTGTACCAAAAATCCGATCCTCCTCTTATGACCTCCCGGCGCGGGGCGACATGCTCCCGGCAGACAAAGGAATTCACCGACTCGGGAGGCGCAGCCAGCACCTCCGCGAGGGCCTCCTCCTTTACCGCACAGTCCGCCAGGATCCGCACATCCCTTGCCTCATTGTCTACATTCACCAGCTTCAGATAGATCCGTTCCCTGTCCTGAACCGCCGCCGCATTCACCAGCGGATGCAGGGTATGGACTTTCTTCTGTACCAGCTGCCCGTTCAGATAGCACTCATAGCCAAAGGCATCGCAGACAATTTTGTAATGGTTGTACTCTCCGTACTGGACGGATACCGGCGCTTTCTCCTCATCGGACAGCGGCTTGTCAAAAAAGCGCGGCACCCTGGTGGCGCCGGTGCCGTCCGCAATCCTCCAGACCTGGTTCCTCACCGTCCTTGTGGTCCATTCCGTGTCCTTTGGCTCGTTGCACCCCGCGTCCGTGTCCGGATGATGGTTCCAGACAGAGAGCGTCACCGGATTGTCCGCCTCCGCCTTCACATCAATCTCAAAAGTATACGCCTCCAGCTCCTCCGTCCCGAAAGTGACCCAGATCACAGGCTTTTCAGGAAATCCCCTGTCCCTGATGAATGCTTCGAAAGCTTCGTTCCACTCCCGGCTCTTCCCTGTAAAATGGTGGCACTTGTCGCCGAAAACCATTTCCCATGCATCCCCAGCCTTTCTTGCCTCCCCGTAGACGCACCGGGAGATTTCCACCGGCTTTCCGTTCACTGTGGGATTTCTGAACAAAAGCCCCTCTTTCTCGCACTGTATGCCCGGAATTCCCCTGTATGCCGGCGGCTTGACACCGCTTTCGTTCTCCATCTCCACCACCTCTTCCCCTCTGTATTTCCCCAGCAGGGAAACGGCATGGTAGCTTGGTATCCCATACACCTGATGATTGTCGAACACGATCATGTTCGGCTTCCATGCGGTATAGTCCGAATTCTGGAACAGAGGCGCATAGGCAGTGAGCCTGACGATGTCCTGATTCCTCTCCACCCCCAGCAGGAATGCCGCCTCCGCCAGCGCGCATTCCATGGAGGCGATGGTGTTTCCACCGTTGACCGCGTACTCCCCCAGGAATATCTTCGGCCCGCTTCTGTCATAGTCATCGAATAAGTCCGTATGCTCCAGAAAAAACTCCGGCGCATCGTAATAGTGTTCGTCCACATAGTCTGTGGGAAGACCTTCCCGTTCCGTATGCCCGTTGGAAATATAGATGACCTGGGGAAACGCCTCCTTTAGCGCCCGATAAAACATCTCGTACCGCACCTGGTATTCCGGCCCGAAATTCTCGTTTCCAATCTCCACATATTTCAGCCGGAAAGGTTCTTTGCGCCCGTTCTGCGCCCGCAGACGGCCATAAGGGGTGTCCTCATCCCCAAGGGCATACTCCAGGGCATGCAGCGCCTCCCCCAGGTACTCCTTTGTCAGCTCTTCCGAAAACCCGCCGCCGTTGCGGGCCTGGCAGCTCATCCCGCAGTTGCAGACATACAGGGCCTCCATCTCCAGGTCCTCGCACAGCTGCAGGTACTCGTGGAAGCCAAGCCCATTGGTGGTGCGGTAATGCCACATCAGCTGCGCCCCCGGACGCTCCCAGACCGGGCCGATGGTGCGGGAGAACCGCAGCGCGTTGGCCTCGTTGATTCCCTCCACCACACAGCCGCCGGGAAAGCGGATGAACTTCGCATGGGTATTTTTCAGCGCCAGCGCCAGATCCTCCCGGAGCCCGTGCCCCTTGAATGTCTTCTTCGGCATCAGGGAGGTAAATCCAAAGATAACCGTACATTCCGTGTCACAGGAAAGACGGAATCGTCCGTCATAATCCGTACCGGATGCGGTCAGGTCGCAATCGTAGCGCAGATATCTGCCGCTTTCCTGCATCTGTACCGTACAGCCGCCCAGGCTTTCTCCCCCGGCAGACACAAACGCCGCCGTCAGCCTAACGGGCGCGTCCGATCTGGCCATGAAGTAAAAACGGTATTCCTCCTGCGCCTTTACCGGCACGCCGAAATACCCGATATTGTATATCTCGCCGCCCGGCTCAAAGGAGACCTCCAGTGCTGCCTTCCGGTTATGATTGAGCGTCCCTTCCGTCAGAATCCGGAAGGAAGCCCCCCGGGCATACCATCCCGGCACTTTTGTGGGCGCCACCAGATCCGCCCACTCGTCCATGCCCTCCCCATGATTGAAAGCGCCGGGCCACCCGTATTCCGTGACAAAAATCCGCTCTTTCGGATCCGTGCTGCAGCCCTCCGGAAGCAGAGAATCCTCAAATGCCCTGTTGCGGATCATCTCCGGATACAGGCCTCCGTCGGCGGCGTGGTTAATGTCCTCGAAGAACAGGCCGTATAACTCCGGCGCTGTCCTGAATCTTACTTTTTTCGTATGGATATGTATTCTATTGTCCATATTCTCTCCCATTCCTGTTCCATTCAGTCCTCCCAATCCGGCCCTGACTTTTCCCGTCCATGTCCCGCCGGGCCGGTGTCGCCCTCAGTTCCCATAAACCCTCTGCATGAACGCATCCGCCAGCGGAAGCCACAGCTCGAAATTGGGATAATCGAAATTCCCCAGCAGGGACACGCCCGCCTGCCCGTGGGGCACTCCAGTAAAGGTATGTACCTCAGCCCGTATCCCATGCTCCAGCAGATCCCGATAAACCCAGTGCAGATTGTCCAGTGCCGCGTCCTCCATTCCCACCGCAAAGAATACCGGAGGATAAACCACTCCGGTGTAGTCGATCTCACTGCCCGCAAAGCGAGGCCCGTAAACACACAGGAAAGCGTCCGGCGCTCCATAGTAATCGTCCAGTTCATCGGGCACATAGTCCGGAAAGTAATCCGTCACTTTTCTGCTGCCGGAATAATACCGGATGCATTCCTCCCCCGTGAGCCCCCCATTGGAAAAGCCTGCGAAAGCCACCCTGTTCTGCGGAATGCGGTATTTCGCCGCGTCCTTACGGAGCATGCGGATCAGTCTGGCCGCATCCGCGCCGCACTCCTGGCCGGTATAGGGCATCCTGTTCGTCCGGTTCAGCAGCATGAAGCTCTGATAGCCCAGCCGGTTGAAATCCAGACAGCTCTGATAGGCTTCGTGGATCACACAGTCTCCATGGTCGCCTCCGGCGCACAGAATCACCGCCCCTTTCGGCGCCGCATCCTCCGGAAGCAGGAATTCATACATATAAGGGCGAAACTCCGGATCATGATTATAACGATAATCCCGGTTCTCCAGGTATTTCCCAGAGGATGGCATATTGCCCTCCTGCCACAAATACACCCGGGACGGCGCATCCGGCAGCTTTTCCATGGCGTCCAGAAACGCAAGGTACTCCCCCACAAGGCGCTCCCGCCTTACCGAATCCTCTTCTGCAAGCATCTCCCTTCTCATGCCGTGCAGCTTTACCAGCTTCTCCGCCGGATAGCAGGGTGCATCTTCAAAATAAGGCACACTGCGGTGCTGAGCCTGTTCCACACTCACCATAACGTAGTTCCTCCTATCGCTATTCCTATTCCGGTTCCGCATCTGAGGCTGCGTTTTTCCGGTATTCCATGGGGGTACAGCCCACCAGCTGCTTGAAGCTTCTGGTGAAGTTGGAGTAGTTTCCATATCCCACATGGCTGGAGATCAACGTCACCGGCAGCGACGTAGTCTTGAGCAGCATTTTTGCGGATTCCATTTTTTCGTTTACGATATATTCCTTTAAAGTATATCCTGTGTTCTTTTTGAACAGCTTTGTCAGATATTCCGGATTCATGCCGGCATATTCCGCGATTTCCGACACGGAGAGGTCGCTGTCCAGATGCTGTCGGATATACTTCGCCGTCTCCTGTATTACGTCCCTGGGGGCATCGTCCCCCACAAGCTCCTGCAGCCGGTCCGTGATATGGGTCAGCGCTTTTTCGAACAGATCCAGTCCCTGCCAGGCGTTCATATAGGTCAGATACGGCAGCTCCTCATCAAAAATCAGATCGCTGCCAATCTGGTGGTTCACCAGGTACAGAAGCAGGAGCTGGGTCACGCTCTGGTGCAGGTTCATCATGTCGGAGGCATTCATATGCCTGTGGTGCTCCTTTCCGATGTAAGCCAGAATGCTCTCCTTAAAATAAAGGAACTGCTTCTGCTCCAAAAGCTTATTCCACGCCCCCAGCTGCAGCTTATAGGAATGGATCTCCACATTCTTTTCGTCTTTTTCGGCGCAGAACACCCTGCTCTCCCGGCGCACATTATCCTTTTGGATCTGAAACAGCGGCTCCGCGCTGCTTTGGAGCATTCCCGGCTCACAGATCTCGCCGCAGTAAATGGCAGTTGTAGTCTGCAGAACCCGAAACAGCAGAATCCGAAAGGTGTCCAGACGGTCGGCAATGGTCTCCCTCTCATATGCCGCATCCCTCCTCCAGTACATAAGCACGGTAAAATCCGTTCCATCCTCCTCCAGCAGAACGATGCTGTACACCTTCAGCGCCTGGAACACTTCGTCCAGGACATTCTGATAAATCAGGCGCAGAAGCGGCCTCTCGATCTCCTCCAGCTTCTTCTGTGTCTTCAGAATCTGTACCACCACCGGCAGATATACCGACTCTCCCGCCTGATAAACGCTGCGGAAGGAAATCAGTCTGCGCAGATAGGAATCGTCCGTATTCCGCCCCCCCAGGTACTGCTGCGCGCCCACCTCCAGGATATTCTCCTCATGTGTCTGAAAGAAAGTGCCCCGGTTCATCAGCTCCCGGTTCTTCCTCTCTATCTTGATCTGGGAGACGGCCCGTTCCACCACGCTCCTGAGCTCCTCCACACTGACCGGCTGGAACACATAATCAAAGCTCTGCATGGAGATTGCTTCCTTCATGTAGTTGACGTCCGCGTATGCCGTCAGGAAGATGATCTTCACATCCGGATCCTTTTCCAGAACCCACCTGGCAAAAGTGATGCCGTCCTCCTCCGGCATGACGATATCGCACAGAAAGATGTCATAGCGGTGCCGCTCCATACATCCCCTGGCCTGCGCCGCGCTGTCCGCAATGTCCACCCGCTCCACCCCAAGCTGCATTTTGGTCAACTGGGAATATACTGTTTTTAAAATCGTTCTTTCATCATCGATAATCAATATATTCATCTTTTTCCCGCGCCAGGGCTTCCGGCTGCTTTGCACAGATCAGAACCGGACGGCTGCGCTTTCCTGTACTGTCCGGTGTCAGGATTTGTAAGTGTTCTGCATGAATCGATCCGCAAGCATCTCCCAGGCTTCAAAATTCGGATACTTCACATATCCGTCCAAAAGCTTCCTTCCGGCCTGTCCATGAGGCACGCCGGTAAACGTATGGATCTCAACCGTTCCCCCGCGGCCTGCCAGCTCCGGGTACAGCTTGTTGATATTGTCCACATTGAAGTCCCCCAGCCCCACCGCGTGGAAGACGGGCGGGTATACTGCCCTGTCA
>CAMQOJ010000059.1 GCA_947003375.1 uncultured Lachnospiraceae bacterium | reverse complement strand
CCTTCTGGGTGCCCACCTCAATGCCGGACTTGCCGTTCACCACGATAATGGCCGCGCCCGCGGCGCTGACGGCCTCCTCGGCCTCGCCCACAAAGTCGAAATAACCGGGGGTATCTATCACGTTAATCTTGTACCCTTCCCACTCGATGGGGATAATGGAGGCGTTGATGGAGAACTTGCGTTTCTGCTCTTCCTTGCTGTAGTCGCTCAAGGTGTTGCCGTCGGCTACCTTGCCCATTCTGGATGTGATGCCGGACAGATACGCAAAGGCCTCTGCCAGACTGGTCTTGCCGCTTCCGCCGTGGCCCAGCAGTACGACATTGCGAATCTTGTCAGTTGTGTAGACTTTCATTTGACTTTCCTCCAATTTTTATGTAATTTTGGGTATTTCGACATGATGATGATAAGCGATTCAAATCCCATGAATCCATTTTACTAGACAATTCGCATTTTTACAAGACAATATTGGCATTTGCCTTAATTTTTATGTTTTTTTCTGTTGACTTTCGCGCTTTACAGTATTATAGTGGAACGGAAAAGATACAATTACACCAATCAGGAATCGAGGAAATGCCATGTCTCAACTGACCTGCGGCTTTATCGGACTGGGACTGATCGGGGGCTCCATTGCCAGGGCCCTGAAAAAGTCTGTCCCGGACATCAAAATCATCGCCTACGACATCAATCGGGAGGCGCTCCTTCTGGCCAAAGAGGCGGCCGTGGCCGATGTCGTCACCCCTGCCATAGACGCCAGTTTCACCCAATGCGACTACCTGTTCCTCTGCGCCCCTGTCCGGTGAAACGACGGGAACCTGGAGGCGGTAAAGGCAGTGATGAAGCCGGGGTGCCTGCTCCCCGACGTGGGCAGCGTGAAGACGGCCATCCATGAGGCGGTGCGGGAGGCCGGGCTGGAGGAAAGCTTCATCGGCGGCCATCCCATGGCCGGCAGCGAGCGCGTGGGCTTCGCCAATTCCAAGGCCTCTCTGCTGGAGAACGCCTACTATATCCTTACCCCCACCGCCCTGGTCTCCCGGGAGAAGGTGGAGGCTTACCGGAATCTGGTGGCCGGCATGGGGGCCATCCCCCTGATCCTGGACTGCCGGAAGCACGACTACGTCACCGCCGCCATCAGCCATCTGCCCCATGTCATCGCGGCGTCTCTGGTGAACCTGGTGCGGGACAGCGATTCTGAGGACGGCATCATGCGTTTGGTGGCAGCGGGGGGCTTCAAGGACATCACCAGGATCGCCTCCTCCTCCCCGGCCATGTGGCAGCAGATCTGCCTGACCAACGGCTCCAACATCTCCTCCCTGCTGACGGACTATATCGGAGCGCTGACGGAATTCCGTGAGCAGATAGACGGCAAGCAGGGTGAATCCCTCTATGGGCAGTTCGAGAGCGCCCGCATCTACCGGGATTCCTTCCTCGGCGCCTCCAGCGGGCCGATCAAGCCCGTCTACGGCATCAGCGTGGACATCGATGACAAGACCGGAGCCCTGGCCCGCATCGTCACCCTGCTGGCGGAGCGCGGCATCAGCATCAAGAACATCGGCATCACCCACAACAGGGAATCCGAGGACGGGGTTCTGAAGCTGGAGTTCTACGGGGAAGCCGCCCTGGCAGAGGCGTCGGGCCTTCTGGCCGCGGAAGGCTATGCCCTGCGCACCCGTTCCTGACCCGCTCTGCGATGCCGTCTCCTCCGGCCGGACAGCCCCTCAGTCGGGCAGGGGAATGCGCTTCCCCACTGCCTGCCGCTGCCCCATGCGCCGCTTTGGCCAATCTGCCCGGCGTTATGCCTCTGTATACGGATATGTGCATAAAAAGAAGGCAGAAGCCTGAGCGCTTTTGCCTTTTTCTTACATAAAACTCAATCACTTTCCTCCACGCAGCCCCTGGCGGCTTTCGCCTTTCTCCCCGCCCCATGCCTGCACCATAAAGCCGCCGCGCAGATACAGAGCAGCATCCCGAACACGCCGCCGCAGGTATCCAGCAGCACATCCCAGGGGCTGGCCCAGCGTCCTGGCACGAAATACTGGTGGAATTCATCACAGGCCGCTGAGAGGAAGACCCACGCTACCGTCAGCAGGCATCTCCCCCTCCCGCGCCTCATCCATTGGCTCAGCAGTGTATACACCAGAATCCCCATGCACGCATACTCCGAGAAATGGGCCAGCTTCCTGATGGGATGCTCGAAAGCCTCCGCCAGCCCGGACATCCTGGCCTCGCTCCAGTCCCCGCCGGACAGGGAGTTGAGGATATCCACGCATCTGGCGGAAATCTCCTGGCTCAAGGAGCCGGACTGCTCCCCGTCCTGGGCGGAAAACTGGAAGATAATGCTGTACAGGACTGCCAGCAATGCCGCTGCTATGCCCGACACCACCCATCTGCGCAGGGCGTCCCGTCTCATCCTATTCGCCATGTACCGTCTGGTATACCTCTATCCTGGCGGAATCCATCTCCGGCATGCCGATGAAGATGGCTCCGTAGCCATAGCCGCCGCCTTTCAGCTCTATCCGCACAATCTGCAGGAAAGCGTGTATCACTTCCTTCGTCCAGATGGTCAGATAGGCCTCGTACACCTCTCCGATCTGCAGCGCCTCCGTGCACTCAAAGCCCACTCCGTTCTTTGACACGTCTGAAATATGGATGGTCACCTCATGTCCGCTGTTTCCGTCCAGCCTCTTGATTACCAGCTTGGACTCCAAATCAGTCCTTCTCGTTCTTCTTCTATCCTGTTCCATAAGCCATACATCTCCTTTGTCCGGTGAAATCGCCTCCACCTGCTCTATAGGTCAAGTATACCATTTTTTGCGCTGCACCACAAGACATAATTTCGGAAACTGCGGCCCCGCTTTGTCCGCTGCTTTTTCCCTGGCTTACAGCCAGGCGGACAATGGTGATTTCTCAGCCGGATGAGCCAGGTTTCCCGGCCTCTTCCTCCATCCTTCTGTAGTGCGCGCCGCACGCCTCCCAATATGAATCCACCAGCTCCCGCTCCATCCTCACGATTTCCCCGTGATGGCGCAGCCACAGCCAGGACATGATGGCAAAATAGGGGGAGAAGAACCGGAACAGCCGCAGGAATCCATTGGAGCTGGTGCGGAAATACGCGGCTTTCTCCTGCCAGAGCAGAAGGAAACGCATCACTGCCGACTTCTCCCTCTCCCGCTCCACACTGCACAGCCGCGCCACCTCCTTATTGTGCAGGAGCCTGGTGGGGCTGTTGAAGTTGGATATGGAGGTGCTGGAGATTCTGTACAGGCCGAAAGGCCGGTTCACGTAGGCTACGCGTATGTCTTTATTTTCTCCCAGTATCTTCTGGAAGCAGGCCCTGTCGTTGACCGTCCGGAATTTCAGGATGAACTCCAGAACTTCCTCTGTCAGCAGGGATTTCCGGTACACGGCGGTGCCCATCACCGGACAGCCCAGCCGCACGGCACGGCGCAGCGTCCCTCCCCTGATGAAATTCTGCAGCGCCACCTCCAGGTAGGTGCCGTAAGTCCTTATCATCTCACCGAATCCGGTGAATTTCAGGAAAGCGGTGCACACTATGTCCGCCTCGTCCAGTCTGTCGGTAATCTCGAAGACATTATAGGGCGCCAGCAGATCGTCGCCGTTGAGCACGATGAAGCGCTCCCCCTCTATGCATTTCAGGGCCTCCACATAGTTGACGCAGATGCCGCCGTTCTCCCTGCGGAACAGAAGCCTTTCCTCAGCGAACAGGCCGCCGTTGCCTCTCAGCCATCCTCTGACAGCGTCCGGGCTGCCGTCCGTGGAGCCGTCGTCCGCGACAATCAACTGAAACGCCTGACCCCGGCCGAATTCCCTGATCTGGTATTTGACGCTCTCCAGCGCCTGCAGGACGAAATGGGCCTGGTTATAGCATGTGACTACAAATGTGAACATAACTTGCCTTTTCTCCTAAAATGCACTATGATTAATTGTAATACATATAGAAATGAGGGCTGGAAACTTGATATCCGTAATCATTCCCGTGTACAACGCACAACCCTATCTGCACCGCTGCATCGATTCGGTGCTTGCCTCCGCATACAGCGACTTTGAAATCATACTGGTCAATGACGGCTCCACGGATTGCAGCCCGGCAATCTGCAGGGCATACGCGGAAGCCGACAGCCGTGTCATATATATATCCCAAGAAAACCGGGGCGTGTCCTCCGCCAGGAACCGGGGGCTGGAGGCAGCCCGGGGGGAATGGATCATCTTCCTGGATTCGGACGACTTCATCACTGCTGATTACCTAAGCCTGACCGCAGGGGAAGCCTACCGGGAGCAGGACATGATTCTGTTCCTGTTCGCTCTGCACGCTCCGTCCGGCCCCGATGCCGCAGCCGCAGACAGCGCCCAGAAAGTCCGGGACGGACAAGGCACTGGCGGCTGTGCGGAAAAAGCGCTCCTCTACCGGGGCGAAGAGATAAAGGGACTGATCAGCCGCATCCTGGTGCCCCGGCCTCTGCCGGAACAGCAGTGCGCCGCCATGGATTTCCGCACTCCCTGCGCAAGGGCCTACAGGAGGAACATCATAGAACGACATTCCATTTTATTTTCAACGGATATTCGGATTGGCGAGGATCTGCTCTTCAATCTGGAATATCAGCTTCATGTGAAATCCTGCGCCTGCATCCCGAGGACGGTCTACTTCTATAACATCCACGTGGATTCCTCCTCCCACCACTTCAATCCGGACCTGCGGGAGAACCATGCGAGATTGCTGAGGGCCGTCAGGGAGACTTTGGAGAAAAGCGGCATGCTCCCCTGGCTGCAGCGCGACTATTGTTCTTATGCGCTGGAGAATCTGACCTATGTGCTCATCCGGGAGATATTCAGCCCCTTAAGCCCCAGACGCCACCGGGAGAGCCGCAGCCTCTGCCGCAAGATGCGCCGCGATCCGCTCTACAGAGAGGCGTTCCGGTACACTCTCTCCACCGGCATCCTGCCCCGCAGGGTTCTGGCAGGCGCCTTCTGGCTGCGCTGTTATCTCCTCACGGCCCTGATTTCCCGGGTGAGCTATGCCTGGCTGGAGCGCAGGTAATCCCGGGCCTCCCGCCCTGCCCTCCAGGAATCACCTCGCATGCCTCCGAGCCCACTGCGCCGGCTTCCGCTATTTTCCTGTTTTTTCGGCAATTACTTTTCCGGTAATACGTATAGACCTTTTCCGCCACCCAGCCTTTGACGAAAAATGCCCAGATGACCTCCTTTACCGCGTCCCCCAGGCGAAAGCCTTCGCAGCGGTGTAGCTGGCCCAGGGCCCTCAGGGTCTCCCTCCACCGGCGGTATTTCAGGGAAATCCGGTAGCGGCGGGCTGCCTTCCAGGCCGTGATGCGCTGTCTCAAGGCCTCGTCCTCCATACCGCAGATTTCCGCGATGTCGTCTACTAACATCTCATATTCCGCATACCTTTTCTCCTCCCGCTCTTGGGTCAGCCCAGTCCTGGAATGGCTCCCGGCCCTCACCGCCACACCATAGAGCTCCTCCCGGATGGTAGGGCATTTATGCCGGTATACAAATGGCAGCAGCATCTGGAAATTCTGCCCTACGTCATACTCCGGGATATGCCGCTGGGGATAGATATGGAAAAAAGGCTCCGACCTGAGCATGTAGCAGCCGCAGCATACGAAGGTCCTGGACTCCAGGATATCCCAGAAGAGATCCTCTCTGGACAAATCCCCTCTCTGCTCGTCGGCCTTGTCCAGCCGCTCTTTCGTGCTTTCGTCAAAATAATAGGACAGGGATCTGACACATTGGTACTGAGGGCGGCTTTCCAGGAACGCCACCCTTCTCGCCACGGACTCCGGCTCCAGCACATCGTCGCTGTCGGGCCAGATCAGGTACTCTCCCGTCACATAGGGGAGCCCTGCGTTGATGGCGGAGGAGGCATTCCTGTGGGGCGCCTGTACGATGCGGTAGGCGTAGCCCCTGGCGGCGAACCTTTCCCGATAGCTCTCCGCCACCTGTAAGGTGGCGTCCTCGGAGCCGTCGTCCGCAAGAATCATCTCTATCTCGGGATAGGTCTGGGCCAGCACGGAGTCCAGCATCCCTGCCAGATGCGCCTCCCCATTGTAGACCGGTGTGACGATGGAGACCAGCCCCTCCTTCCATTTACTTCCCTCCAGAGCCATGTTCCCTCCTCCCGTTTCCATCCTATTTCACCCCATTTCCAGGATACCTTAAGCCCAGTTTTCCGCTTTACACTTCCGGCGGCAGCCTATTTCACCCGCAGGATTTTCCTGTCTTCAATCCTATACACCACATCGCACTCATTGGCCAGGCTCATGTGATGGGTCACCATGATCAGGGTCTTGTTCTCCTTAATCTGGCGGATGGAATCGATGACCGCCATCTCCGTCTCCATATCCAGCGCCGCCGTGGCCTCGTCCATCACCAGCAGCTCAAAGTCCTTGTACAGCGCCCGGGCCAGGGCGATCCGCTGCCTCTGCCCTCCGGAGACGGCGGTTCCGTTCTCTCCTATCAGAGTGTGCACCCCGTCCGGCATCCGCTGCACGTCCTCCCATATCTGGGCGCATCGCAGGCATTCCTCCACCCTGGCCTTGTCGATTTCCCGCTCGTCCTCAAAAAACGCCACATTGTTCTGCACTGTCTCCCCGTTCAGGTACACGGTCTGGGGGATGTAGCTCACTAGCTCGCCCATGCTGGCCCTGCAGGGGCCCCGGGAATCCCTCTGTTCCACAATGTCGTAGTCATCAAAGAACACATGACCGCTCTGGGGCTTCAAAAGACCCAGCAGGAGATCCACGAAGGTGGTCTTCCCCGCCCCGGAAGCCCCGATGATGGCGATGGAGCAGCCCAACGGGATATCGATGGAGGCATCCTCGAATATCTTCACCCTGTCATTGTATCCAAAGGTCAGGTTCCTGACGCTGACCCCCTTCTCAAAGGTCAGGCGCTTCTGGCGCAGCTTCCCCAGGCGGCCCTCCTCCTCCTTAATCTGGGCATATTTCCCGATGCACTCCCGGATCGCCTCATAGGCCTTCCCGGCGAACTCCACATTGTTCATACCGCTCAGGATGGTATAGGCCATGGGCAGCATCCTGACCAGAGCCGTGATGTACACCACCATGGGCGCCAGCACCGTGGCCAGGTTCGTGCCGAACACGAGAATCACCGCCAGTATCACGAACATGGCCGCCATGATGGAATTCTGCAGGATGACGGCTATGCTGTTCAGCTGGTATTTGTATTCCCCCTGCACCTGGGCGTAGTCGCTGCTGGCCTCTTTGTATTTCCCCAGGACGAAGGCGGAGCGGTCGTCAATCTTCATCTCCTTGAAGGAGCCGTAGGCGATGGTAATCTGGGAATTGGCCTTGATGGAGCAGGCCCGGGCCTTCTCGCCGTAAGCCTTCATCCTCGCCCGCATCCGGACGAACACAAAGACCATGAGCAGAAGCAATACGGCGCAGCTTACCGCTCCCATCCATTTGGACACATAAATCAGCATCACTCCGTAGCCCGTCATGGTGATGCCGTTCACCACGATTCCGATGCAGTCCATGATAATCTGGATGCAGCTGGTGGTGTCGTTGCGGACCATGTTCAGGGCCTGCATGGCGCTTTTTTTGCTGTGCTCCCGCAGATCCTCCTTGATCAGCAGCTCGTAGATCCTCATGGACAGCTTCTGGGCCCCGTTGTACACGAACCGGTTGGAAACCTTGCTCTTGTACAGTTCGAAGAGGCATTTCAGCAGGGACAACAGTATCATGAACAGTGTAAAAGCTATCAGTTTATCGGATGCCCGGTTTTCCTGCACCACCCTGTTGATGATATAGATGATGACAGAAAAGCTGAAGATGTCCACCACCGGGCTCACCAGGCTAAAGGCCGCATACAGCTTCCAGGTCCTCTGCTCCCTTTTCTCCAGTATGCCTGTCAGGTATCGGAACATTTCTGTCATGTCACTTTCCTCCGAATTCCTTGTTTTCTCCCTGATTCAAAAAGTCCACGTAGTCGAAATCATCCAGATACCGCCTCTTGCGGAGCTGCTTCTTATAAAATGTCAGCACGCCCATCTCTTCCTTCTCCTCGAAGCCCTTGATATGATAGGCCGAGGAGAATTCCGGATATTCCACCTGGGTGAAGACTACCTTATTCTGATAGGGCAGGCTGTCAAATCGCTGCAGCGTCTCATAGCTGCAGCCGTCCTTCTGGGTCCCCACGATGAACAGATTGTCCCATTTGATCCGGGCCTTGCGCTCTTCCCATTTCCTGACGGCTTCCTCGAAGGTGCTGTAATGGACGAAATTGATTCGCACATCCCCCAGCATCCCCACAGGACATCCCGTCTCCCCTTTCACCTCTGTAATCTCCTCTTCCATATATCGCTTCAAATCCCCGGCCATTTTCACAAAGTCATCCATGCCCATGGCCAGATTGACCGTAGGAGTCAAATATTGAAGCCCTATGTCATGGTACATAAAGGCGCCGTTACAGTTGGAGGCTATAATCGTGAACTCCCTGTTGCGCAGCCTGTGGAGCTTTCTTTTATTGTATGCTCTCCATTCCATATCCCTGAGCTGGTCGTACAGATATCGAAACAATCTCATGTGCCGCCCCTCCCCCCTGCCAGCCGTCTCCATGCGCCTGTCCAGGTCTGCTTCAGCCAGAACCATTTCAGGAACAGCGGGAAGGGGAGCCTGCGGTACAGGTCCATGAACCGCGCCCGCCCCGCCGCTGCCTGTGTGGGGGCCTTCAGCCTGGGCTGCAGCACATCCTCCCGCCCGCAGGGGAACCAATCCGTCTCCCCCTTCACCTCTTCCCAGATTTCCCTGGCTAAGCCTGTGTGGAGGATGACCATGGAGGTGCCCATTCCGTCATCCATGTCCGGCCTGACCTTCTCGATGCCCCAGAAATCTCCCAGGGTGAAATCACTGTCCCTGTCCACGGTGCAGTATCCGCAGGCGTGGCAGGAGGGCCGTATACTATGATTGGTGAAATACATCCTGCAGAACAGGTCGGCGTTCAGGCTCCTCGCATACTCCCTTCCGTCCACCACATAGGCGCAGGTATGCCCATTGTCCCCCGCCCGCTTGTCCCGGAAGGAGAACGCCGTCATTTTGCCGCCCCGCTTCCGCTCCAGGCTCTTCACATATGCCTCCCATATGCCGGGAGAGGGGGCTCCGTAACAGACCAGATCCGCCATAATCAGCTTCGGATAAGCTCTGCCCAAAAACAGCCGCAGGGCCTGGGCCTGGCAGGGGGTGCCGCAAAAAAGCACCCACCTGCCCTCCTCCAAGCGTCGGCGGATTCGACGGTAGGTTCCCGTCAAGTCGCTCTGCACATATTTCGTCCGCTTCAGGACATCCAGCTCCTGTCTGTCCCGAGCTTCCCCGTGCGCCACCTTCATGTTCCCGTCATAAGCGGCGCCGTAGACCACCCCCTGCCGCCGGAACACATAGTCCGCCAGCAGCGGGAACATGCCGCCGGAGGAGCTGGCCAGGCGCAGCCCTCTTTCCTTTGCCCGGATACCGAAATAGGATTTCTCCGTTTCTTCTGCCTTCCTCCCTTTCATGGGGCATGTGGACGCGCATTTTCCGCATTTTGTACACTTTTTTTCATTTACCTTCGGATACCGGAAGCCCTCCTCGTCCATGACCATATGGATAGCGCCTACAGGGCATATGTCCGCGCAGGCGCCGCAGCCACAGCAGGTCTTTTTCTCACGATATAGCTCCATCCTGGCACCTCTCCTTCCCAAAGCGCTTATCCCCTGCCCAGGCTCCGCAGCAGGAACTCCCCGGAAGCGGCCGTGGCCTCCACTGTCCGCCGCTCTACTGCCTCCCAGTCCACATCCGCATCGATGTCCCCGCCGTCGCCCTCCCAGCATATTTTATCCTCCAGGACGTGAATCCGCAGGACGTTCTGCAGCCTGGCGCTTAAGCTGCTGTGGGCGAAGGCCAGGAATCTCTTTTGGAAGATAATGCTGAAGGCCACCGCGTGGAAGGAATTGGTCACCACATAGTCCGCATGGTGGATGTAGCCCAAAAACTCCGCCGGCCCCGCAGTCACATCCAGGTCGAAGCCCTGATCTACCCCTTGGAGCCCTGCCCGCACTTCCACCACGGACAGGTTCTTCTCATTGGCCAGCTTTCCGGCGTACTCCGCCATCCTCCGGTTGCCCTCGGTGACATAGAGCAGGATGTAGCCTTTTATGTCCGGCGCTTTTTCCGCCTGCTGCCAGGTCTCTCTGTCCAGGAAGAACACCGGATCCAGCACGGCGCACACTTCGCCTCCGTAGCGCTTCTTTACATAGGGGATGGCATCCTCCTCCCGAACGGACAGGGCATCCACATGCCGCACCAGCCTGGAGAAGTCTTCGTCGTACCGGTCAGGAATGGACGCTCCGCCGAAGCTGGCGGCGTAGGAGATGACCTTTTCCTTGCCCCTGGCCGGAAAGGCCCCGAAATAAGCCTTCCGCAGCCCGCAGGTGATGACCGGGTTCCATATCTGGTCGCTGCCCACGATATAATATCGATAGGAAAGCTTCCTAAGCCCCCGGACGGACAGAGCCTTTGGCTGCCCCGGCTCCAGCAGATAGGCCCTGCGGAACCGCTCCATGTTGGCCCGCTGCCTGGAAAAGTCCTGCCGCACCCGCATATGGGCCAGGAAGCCGTTCAACATATTGAACAGGCCCCAGACGCGGCCCTTCAGCCCCTGGATGGGCGCATAGGGAATCCACCAGTGGCGGCCTGTCATATAGGGCGGCTCGTAGCGCACGATTTGAGTCCCTATCCCCTTGTCATTCAGGAACCGCTTCAGCCCGTAGGCTTGGAGCATGGCTCCGTAATTATTGGAACAGTGGAACGTTATGATGCCCACTTGCGCATTCCTTTCCTCCATCTCACCGGCCCCTTCCTTTCGCCAAAATACGAACTAATTTATTTAAAATCACGTATACCGGATAACAGCAAAAACAGCAGCGGAAAAGCATCCGGTCGCTGAGGCAGATGTCCCGGAACAGCGGATGTTCCATCTGCGAGGCAGCCATCCTTCGCAGGTCCGCCGCGGCTTCCCGCTCTCCCCACTGCCGCAGGGACTCGTAGCTCCTCTTTAGCTGCTCTGCCAGGACAATCTCCCATCGCATGGCATAGTCCGTCCGGCCCTTCCGGTATTCGCCGTCCCTGATCCGCATGGAACACTCGAAATATCGTCTGCCTTTTGCCGTCCCGGCAGAATTTGTGACGCTCTCGGCATGCGCTCTGTAATAGTACCACGCATTCTCGCAGAAGGCGCTCTTCACCTGCCTGTCAATCAGCTGATACAGGAACCAGGTGTCCTCTCCGTTGGCCAGGCTCCTGTCGAACCTGATGTCCCCTATGGCGGAACGCAGAATCAACTTGCCGCCGATGCCGGAGAAAATATCCGTGTGCTTTACATGGAACCAGCTCTCTGTCTTTTCTTCGTCCACCGTCTGCCACCGGGTCTGGTCGCCTTCCGCCCTTGTCAGCGGCTTTCCGGCAGCGGCTCTATCGCCTGCTCCCTGCGGGGCGGCATCGCTGTCCCCTCCGCCCTGCTCCCGGGCCTTCTGCGCTTCTTCCCAGGCCCTCGCAAGCGCCTCGTCCAGCGCTCCGCCCTCCAGCTTGGCGTAGCCGCAGAAGGTCAGCTCCGCCCCGTCTCCTTCCGCCCTGCCCACCATCTCATCCAGCAGCCGGGGATGGATGGCATCATCGCTGTCCAGGAAAAAGACATACTCGCCGCAGGCCCTGTCAATCCCCGTGTTCCTGGCGGCGGAGACCCCCTGGTTCTCCTGGCGCAGCAGCATTATCCGCCCGTCCGCCTCCGCCAGCCCCCTACATATGGCAGGCCCTTTGTCCACAGACCCGTCATCTATCACCAGAATCTCCAGATTGCGGTATGTCTGGTCCGTCACAGAGCGGATACACTGCCTGATGAAAGGTTCCGCGTTGTACATAGGGATAATGACCGATATTTTATTCATACAATCCCTCTCTCCACAGGACCGAATCCACGATCGCAGTTCTACTGAAAGCATCTATCTACGTGAGGCGAGGCCTTTTGCCATACGGGCAATGCTCCGCAGGCGCCAGCTTTTGAAAAAGAGGAGCAGATTCGCTGCGCAGGGGAGGAAAACGCAGATGAATATGCACAGAGTGAATCTAAAGAAGCTTCTGCCATCATATATCCTGTCCACTACACAGCATGTTCCCATGGCCTCCACCGCTACCAGTATACCATATTGCAGAATATCCGCAATATATTCAGCGCTGTTTTTTTTCAGATAATACCGGAAAAAGAAATACGTCCTGCAGACAATCTGGACGATATAGGACACGGATGTACCCAGGAGCACGCCTGCCATGCCAAGCGGCCTTACCAGGAGCAATGAGAGAATCAGGTTGGCCGCGGCGTACAGGACCGAGAGGTCGCGCTCCTTTTCGAACATGCCGCTGGCCGTCATCATCATGGCCGTGGGCAGACTGATGAAAAACAGGTAAACGTTCATCACGCACAGGGTCACGGTGCACTTGTCCAGCCGATAGCTTTCCGTCAGCCAAATGTCAGTGACAAAGCGCGTCATCAGCGACATCAGGCCGGCAGAACAGAACGCGGCCAAAACGAAGAATAGGAAGGTAATCTGCCTGAGGATCTGATAGTTCTTCTCCTGGTTCTTTTCCGTAAGCATGTTGCCCACACTGGGCTGGATGGCATCGGAGATGGCCTTCATGACATTCATGACGGATTGGGTGATCAGGCAGTAATTGGCATATCTCCCTACCACGGCCACGCTGATGAAGCTGGATATGATCAGGTTATCCGTGGACACCAGCAGCTTGGAAGAAAGCCTGGATATAAAGACGTTTTTGATATCGCCCACGAGCATCCGGGCCACCTCCCTGTCCGAAGGCGTCCGCCTGCTCCTCCTCAAAAAAGGATACTTTCTGTTCACATATCTGATGATCCATATGTTCACCGCCGCCTCCACGACAATGTTCAGGCCAAGCGTGCGCTCATAAATCTGCAAAAGCTTCAA
>CAMQOJ010000058.1 GCA_947003375.1 uncultured Lachnospiraceae bacterium | reverse complement strand
GGCGTAAGGCTGGACGTGAAGATTGCCGCATGGGATCAGTATGACACAAAGATGAACACCATCGTGAATACGGGCGAATATTTCGACCTGATGTTCACCAACAACACCAATTACAGCAAATTCGTGAACCTTGGCGCTTTTGAGGACATCACGGACTTGGTGCAGAGCGTGACGCCGGAGCTTTACAGCTTCATTCCGGAGCAGCTCTGGTCCGGTACACAGATACACGGGAAGGTGTACGCGGTTCCTACATACAAGGATTCTTCCCTGACCCAGTTCTACTATATTGACGACACCTATGTACAGAAGTATAATATCGATATGACCACAATCGATTCCATGCAGGCTCTGGATCCCATAGTCCGTGAGATCAAGGAAGCGGAGGGCAAGTCCTTCTATCCGATTCAGCTGGATCAGGGCTCTCTGTGGAATGGATTCTTCAACAACTATGACGGACTTGCAGGCGGCATCCAGTCCATCGGTGTCAAGCTTGACGACGAGTCCCGTCAGGTTGTATGCACGCTGGAGCAGGAAGATATCATGGAGAACCTGAAGCTCCTGCACAGCTGGTACACCGCGGGCATCATCAATCCCGATGCCAACGTCATGACGGACAGCGGAAAAGGACATATGTTCGGCAACGCTCAGGGATGGCCCAGCGCCGCGGCCGGTTGGGCAGTTGGCCAGGGCATTGACAAGTACATCGTCAACAAGGTGTTCGGCCCCATTTACACCACAGAGACCATCCAGGGTTCCATGAACGCCATCTCCGTGAACTCCAACTATAAGGAGGAGGCCCTGAAGGTATTGCAGCTGATGAACACGGACAGCAAATTCCGTGACATGTGCGCATACGGCATCGAGGGCAACCACTTCGAGTACACAGAGGACGGATTCGTGAACAGGCTGCGCGATGACTGGGTATGGCCCAGCTACACCCAGGGCACATTCTTCATCATGAGCAACCAGGTGGGGACAGACCCCAACCAGTGGGATGAGGTAAAGAAGCAGAACGAAGAAGCCGTGCCTTCCACCTGCCTCGGATTCGCTCTGGACATCACCAATATCCAGAACGAGGTGTCCACGGTGAATACCGTATGGGACAAGTACAAATACGACCTGCTGACAGGCGCGTCCGATCCTGAGGAGGTAGTTCCCCAGTGCATCGAGGAGCTGAAGGGCGCCGGTCTGGACACCATCATCGCAGAGGCCCAGAAGCAGATTGACGAGTTCTTCAAGTAATGCGCTGAACGAATAAGAAAGTGTAAAACAAATCCCTGCGGGCTCTGACCGAGAGCCCTGCAGGTTTTTGTGGTTTACGGAAAAGATATGGGAGAGCGACAGATGTGGGAACGGCTGCTGCTACAGGTCAGGAAGTGCAGGTCTCAGGGAGAGGGGAGCCGCATGGACAGACAGCATGGCGCTTTGTTCGACTATCGGATATACCGGAGGAAATTTTGGGGGACAGTGGCTGTTCTGCTGGTGATGAGCACAGCGGTGTTCCTGGGGATGACGGCCTTTTTCGTCAATACCTGGATGACCGCCATGGAAAATGAGGCGCAGAGCCGTTTCCTGGAGCGGGAGCAGGAGCTGGCGAATATACAGGAATGGGCGACGGAATATGTCAACAACCTTTACGGCAACGAAAGGCTCATGGAGGATCTGGCCGTCCTGTTCCAGGCCCGGAGCGAGGCGGAGTACATCAGCCTGCGCCGGGAGAACAGCCTGGGCACAGCCTCCCAGATCCGGTACATACCGGCCGATATCAAGAACATCCTCTTCAATAACCGCAACAGGATCAGGAGCGTGACGCTGCGCTCGGACAGCGGTGCAAAGACCATATGGCTCCAGAACATGGACGTGTGCCTGTCCTTTGACGCGGACACGGAGGCGGATTCCGGGGACATCCCTGTAGCCGTGTGCTCCGTCAGGGATCCCCGGGACATGGGGCGGATCATGGGCACCATGGAATTCAAAGTCAGCAGCAGGGACATCTATGTCACGGAAGCGGACATCGGGGCCGCCTGGACGATCCTGGACGCAGACGGCACCGTCCTGTGGGACAATGGCCTGGAGGGCTATCAGGAGACCTGGATGGTCACGGCGATCCCGGGGCCGGAAAGGAGCGGGTGGTTCCGGGATGAAGGGGGCCGCCTGGTATATTATTCGCAGATGGAGTCCGGCCAGAGCGGCAACCGCTACATCGTGGCGAAGGACGTCGTTTCCGCCATGTGGGACAACCGCTATGCGGTGGTGGTGCTGCTGGCGGCCCTGCTGCTGATCGACGGGGGCATCCTTCTGAGCAGCTATGCGGGCATCCGGTCCGACGCTAATTTCCTCTCTCTGATCCTGGCCATGCTCTCCGACCTGGAGGGAGGGCGCTTCCGCCAGATGCAGAAGCGGGCGCTTCCGGCCAGGCACCGGGAGACGGAGTACGACATGATCGCAGCCGCTCTGCAGGATGTGGGCAGGAAGCTGGAAGGCTATATAGAGACAGAGTACATCCTGAAGCTGAAGCAGCAGGAGGCCCAGATGCGGGCCCTGCAGCATCAGATAAACCCCCATTTCCTGTACAACACCCTGGAGATGCTGCGCTCCAAGGCCCTGGTGCAGGGAGACAGGGACACGGCGGACGCCATTGCCATGCTGGGAACGCTGTACCGCACAAGGATGCACAAAAAAGAGTCCGTCCTTCTGCGGGAGGAATTCGAGCTGCTGGAAATGTATCTGAAGATTATGGCCATGCGCTATGGGGACAAATTCGTCTACCAGTTGGAGCTGGAGCGGACAGTGGGGGACTGGAAGACCGTGGTTTTCTGGATGCAGCCCCTGGCGGAGAACTTCTTCGCCCATGGATTCGACAGGGAGAGCGAATACAATCTGCTGATCGTCACGGGCAGGGAGCGGGGTGGGGGCGTGGAGATCCGGATGGTGGACAACGGCGCGGGGGCATCCCCGGACAAGCTCCCGGAGATTCGGCGGAACATGTATGAAGGGAACGACAGCCCCGAGGCGGATATCGGACTGCGCAATGTCTATATGAGACTGAGGTATTTCTACCGGGAGGGATTCCGGATGGAGATCGGAAACCGGGAGGAAGGGGGATTCTTCATCTCGGTCTTTCTGCCCGCCCCGTCTGCCGGGGGATACGGACAGGGCGCCGGGAAGCCGGAGGGCGGCGGGGACGCATAAGGCCGCTGTCCGCCCCGGAAGGGAATGGCGGAAGGGCGTTTCGGCGGCGCAGCCCGGAAACGGCCGGAATCACCGGAGAGGAGGACGGAAATGTATACATTGCTGATAGTGGACGACGAGCCTGCGATTTTAGAGGGAATCAGCAGGATTCTGGACTGGAAGGCCCTTGGGTTTGCGCGGGTGCGCACGGCCAGGAGCTGTGTGGAGGTCATCTCCCATGTGGTGGACTGGAAGCCGGACGTGTGCCTGGTGGACGTGCGGATCGGCGATGAATTCGGCTATGACCTGATCAACCATTTGAACAGCATGGGAATCGAGTCCAACTATGTGATGATGAGCGGCTACGATGAGTTCGAATACGCCTGCGAGGCCCTGCGCTGCGGCGCGCTGGACTACCTGCTGAAGCCCGTGGACAAAAAGATGCTGTTAAAGAGGATGGAGCAGATCATCGTGGAAAAGCTCCACGGCACCCTGCCGGCGGGGGAGGAGGAGAGCCGCGATCCCGTCCTGCAGCGCCCGTACGATGAACTGTCTCCTCTGATTCGGAAAATCGTCATGATGACAGCCATGGAATATGGCCAGCATGTGTCCCTGAAGAGCATGGCCGACAGATTCCGCATGAACGCCACCTACCTGGGGCAGATTTTCATCCGGGAGACCGGCATGAAATTTTCCGAGTACCTGATGGCCTACCGCATGCAGGTGGCCAGGGAGCGGATTCTGAATACGGATGAGAAGATATCCGCCATCGCGGCGGGGGTGGGATATTCCAACCTGAACTATTTCTACCAGCATTTCCACGGCTATTACCGGCAGACCCCCTCGGAGATCCGTCAGGGCAGCGAGTGAGCGCAATGGGGCAGGGCCTGGACGCGGGCTTGCCGGATTGCCGCGGAGCGATTGACTTTTTCCCGGGGAATCTGTATAATAGTGACCCGGAAGGACATTTACGCCGACTTTTGATTCCATATGCGCCGGAGCGCATGGGATTTAGGGTATGATATTGAAAAAACGGAACAGGAGGGATTTGAAAATGGAATTGTTGAAAGGCAAGACCGCCATGGTCACAGGCGGCACGAGAGGCATCGGCTACGCGATCGTGAAGATGTATCTGGACAATGGCGCAAAGGTGGCGCTGTGCGGCTCCAGGCAGGAGACCGTGGACAAGGCGCTGGACAAGCTGCGGGCCGAGAATCCGGACTACAAGGTGATAGGACTGTGTCCTGACCTGCAGGATCCCGCGGAGGTGGAGAAGGCAGTGGCCGCCGTGAAGGAGACCTTCGGCAGCCTGGATATCATGGTGAACAACGCGGGCGTCTCCGCCAGGGAGAGCATCTATGACTACAAGCCCGAAGACTTCGCCAAGACCATGGCGTTGAACGTGAACGCCGTGTTCAACTGTGCCCAGGCCGCGGCTAAGGTGATGAAGGAGCAGGGGGGTGGCGTCATCCTGAACACCAGCTCTATGGTCAGCCTCTACGGACAGCCCTCCGGCGTGGCCTATCCCGCTTCCAAGTTCGCCGTCAACGGCCTGACCAAGTCCCTGGCCAGGGAGCTGGGCAAGGACAACATCCGCGTGAACGCCGTGGCGCCGGGCGTCACCAGGACGGACATGGTGGCAGTGCTGCCTGAGGAGGTCATCAAGCCCATCATTGCGGGCATCCCTCTGGGCCGTGTGGGCGAGCCCGAGGACGTGGCCAACGCTTTCCTGTACCTGGCCAGCGACATGGCCAGCTACGTCACAGGCGTGGTCCTGTCCGTGGACGGGGCTGCCAGGACCTGACGGAACCGGCCGTGGGCCAGGGCCGCGATAAGCAGCGGGATTTCCGGAATCGGGCCGGAGGCTGCCGAAGCCGCTATCAAAGCGGCCGGGGCGGCATCCGGCCCGATTGCTGCCTGTTTCGGCTGTGCCCTGTGGAACGAAACTGAACGAACGAAACTTTTCGCTTTAGCGTCAAAGTGGGTATTGCGCGGGAAGGGTTTTCAGTGTATAATTTTGGTAAAGTGTGGAAAGCACTATTTTTCGCAGACATAGAAAACAGAAGGATCCCGCCGGTTCAGATTACGAGGACTGGCGGCGGATACGGTAAGGAGAGCAGATATGGGCAAGAAACCGGTAGTTTTGATGATTTTGGACGGATACGGACTCAATGAGAAGAAAGAGGGTAACGCGGTAGCGCTGGCGAAGACTCCTGTGATGGACAGGCTGATGGCCGAGTGCCCCTTCGTGCGCGGCAACGCCAGCGGTATGGCAGTAGGGCTTCCGGACGGCCAGATGGGCAATTCCGAGGTGGGCCATCTGAACATGGGGGCGGGACGCATTGTGTACCAGGAGCTGACCAGGATTACAAAGGAGATTCAGGACGGCACCTTCTTTGAGAACCCCGCTTTGCTGAAGGCAGTGGAGAACTGCAGGAAGAACGGCAGCGCCCTCCATCTGATGGGCCTATTGTCTGACGGCGGCGTGCACAGCCATAATACCCATCTCTACGGACTGCTGGAGCTGGCGAAAAGGAATGGGCTGGAGAAGGTGTACGTGCACTGCTTCCTGGACGGGCGGGATACGCCTCCCGCCAGCGGCAAGGAGTACGCCCAGCAGCTTGTGGCCGAGATGGAGAAAATCGGTGTAGGCAAGATTGCGTCTGTGATGGGACGCTATTACGTCATGGACAGAGACAACAACTATGACCGCGTGAAACTGGCCTATGATGCCATGACGAAGGGAGAGGGCCTGACGGCGGCCTGCGGCGTCTGCGGCATCCAGGAATCCTACGACAGAGGGGAGACGGACGAGTTCGTGAAGCCCACGCTGGCCATGGAGGACGGAAAGCCCGTGGCATTGGTGCAGGACGGCGATTCCATCATCTTCTTCAACTTCCGTCCTGACAGGGCCAGGGAGATTTCGAGGGCTTTCTGTGACGACGACTTCAAGGGGTTCGAGCGAGGACCCAGGAAGAATATCACGTATGTGTGCTTCTCCGATTACGACCCCACCATCCCCAACAAGGAGGTGGCCTTCCACAAGGTGGCCGTCACCAATACCTTCGGCGAGTGGCTGGCGGCGAACGGCATGAAGCAGGCCCGCATCGCCGAGACCGAGAAGTACGCCCATGTGACATTCTTCTTCAACGGCGGCGTGGAGGAGCCCAATGAGGGCGAGGACAGGGTGCTGGTGAACTCACCCAAGGAGGTGGCCACCTACGACCTGAAGCCCGAGATGAGCGCCTACGGCGTGTGCGACAAGCTCTGCGAGGCCATTCGTTCCGGAAAATATGACGTCATCATCATCAACTTTGCCAATCCCGACATGGTGGGTCATACCGGCGTGCTGGAGGCGGCCGTCAAGGCTGTGGAGGCAGTGGACGAGTGCGTGGGAAAGGCCGTGGAGGCTGTCAAAGAGGTGGACGGCGCCATGTTCATCTGTGCGGATCACGGTAATGCGGAGATGCTGATAGACTACGAGACAGGAGAGCCCTTCACGGCTCATACTACCAATCAGGTGCCCTTCATCCTGGTAAACTATGACGAAGCCTATACCCTGCGGGAGAACGGCTGCCTGGCGGATATCGTGCCTACCCTGATTCAGATCATGGGGAGGGAGCAGCCCGCGGAGATGACCGGAAAGTCCCTGCTGCTGAAGAAATAGGGGGCGCAGGTTCTGGAAGCGGGTGGAGCATGTCTGGATAAAGATGTTGAGAGGTAGAGAGGCAGAAAGCGGCTGTATCTGAAAGCGCACTGAACGGGACCATGAATTGTGTGAAAGCGGTTTATGGCCCTTTTCTTGTCAGCGGAGTGCGGCAAAAGAGGAAGGAAAAGGATTATGAAGCGGAAAATAGCATTGTTGATGGCGTGTGTCTTACTATTTGGAACAAGCTTTTCCACTTACGCTACGGAACCGGGCACAGAGGTGCAGACGGAGCAGGATGGAGGAGCGTCCGGAGGAGGCGGGGACGGAGAAGCGGAGACAGGAGAAGGCTCCGGGAGTACCCCGTCCCAGCAGCCGGAGGCGAATCCGTCAGAGGATGGGGGCCAGGGGGATGCAGGAGAGTCTGGCGGGAACGAGGAGGAAGGCGGACAGCAGGGCACAGAGGGCGTTCAGCCGAGTGGGAATGAGGAGAGCACTGCGCCGGAGGAAGGCAGCCAGCCCGACCAGGCCCAGCCGTCGGAAGGAACCCAGCCATCGGAGAGCGATGCGCCGGTGGAGACCACCGTGCCCAGCCAGACAGAGCAGCCCGACGGCACAGCGCCATCGGAAGGGGCCCAGCCCGAAGGAACCACAGCACCGGACGGAAGCGGTCAGGAGGGAACCGGCGAGGGCCGGATGCCGGCGAGGATGGCGGATATCGGCCAGGTGGACGTGTCCATAGGCGCGGCCTTGATTCTGGGCGCCCCGGTGGACTTCGCCGTGACCCTGACGGACACCCAGGGAGGCGTTCAGGAAAAATTCGTGACCCTGGGCAGCGACAATGGGGACGGCCAGGAGGAGAGCTGCTCCTTTACAGGGCTTGCGGCGGGCGAATACGCGCTGACCGTGACCGGGGAGAGCTTTGCTACATATACCCAGAAGGTCACCGTCAGGGGCAGGGAGACCGTGAAGCTGATGACGGGATTCCTGGAGGGATTCAAATATGCCGCAGGGGAAGCCCATCCCGGTGTCATGCTGATTGGCGATGTGAATAAGGACGGAATCATCAATGAGGGCGACCGGACCGCACTGATGACAGCAATAGAGGGAGGGGACGCTACAGGGCTTGCGGCGGATCTGAACCGTGACGGCAAGATAGATCTGGCGGATCTGGAATATTTTACCAAGGGCTATAATCAGAGCAGGGATATCCAGGCGAAGATTCAGAGTTCCGTGCCGCCGGCGGCAATCGATTCCTTCGGCTATGGGGATACCATAGTGGAAGGGGATTTGGAAGCGCTTCTGGAAAAGGATGTCCCTGTCATGCTGAAGACGGACGATGAAGCTCCCATTTCGGGGGAAAATACCGTGGGCTTAAGCTTCGAGTTCGACACCGACCTGCTGGGCGACGCGGGGATTGCGGACGGACTCGTTTTCAAGACGGGGAAGGATACGCCCGTGACCAGCGCGGAGGTGGACATCGCCTGGCTGGACGAGAACGGACAGGAGCAGCATACGGAGTTCGTGTCCGCGGAGCCGATTCATCTCACGGCGGAGACGAATGTCAAAGCCTGGCTGGACAAGAATGGGAACATCGTGGTGCACCTGGGAGCCCAGATAGCGGTGAAGCGGGTGACCCTGAACATCAAGGGCGTGAAGAACAGCAATAACCTGGTGGAGATTTCCAAGGTGGAATTCGTCAACGGCATGGAGAACCGCATCCCTGAGCCTGAGATGGACATCCCGCAGGGCCTGGACACAAATGTGGGCAGCGCGCGAATCAGCGTGTCGTGGGAGAGCTGCGCCAATGTGACGGGCTATGAGGTGGAGATCAGGCCTGTGGGTTCGGACGACACAGGGGCGGAGACAGTGATGGTGGTCGGAAGCGCGCTGGACATCACCTCCTACGGCGGCAAGGCGCTGGTCAATTACCAGGAATATCAGGTGAGGGTGCAGTCCGTGAACGGCACATGGCGCAGCGGGTACAGTGCACCTGTGACAGCCATACCCATGCCCACCAAGAAGCCGGACAAGCCCGATGGCGTGTCCGCGGTGGGAAAATACCAGAGCATTGCGGTATCCTGGAAGCTGATGAAGGATACGATTTCCTACAACCTGTACTACAGGAAGAGCAGCGACAGCGAGTACCTGAAGATAGAGGGCATTACCACCAACAGCTATACCATTACAGGGCTGGAGGATATGACCGAGTACACGATCTATGTCACCGGGGTGAATGAGCTCGGGGAGAGCGGGCCGTCCCTGCTTGCAGCGGCCACCACCACGGATCTCTACCCGGCTGTCATGCCCAAATACAAGATGATCAATCCGTTGGAGAATGGAAAGCCCAGCTCCCATATCGTCAGCACGGCCCAGAATGGCAGGATGGAGAGCAGCGCCCTGGATGTGTCTGCCGGCACTGCCTGGGGAACCGTGGATCAGGATGGAGCCTCCTATTATGTCAAGGGCTCCTGGGACGACGGCGGCTTCAATTATATGGGTCTGAAGCACGGCCTTACCTTTGAGTTCGACCAGGCCTACAAGCTGGATACCATAGCTTTCCATGATGTCACGTCCCAGGACACGGGAATCTTCTATGCCCAGGTGCGCTGGTGGGACGAGGCCGGCAAGGAGGAGTACATAACCTATGGCCGCATTTCGCTGCAGAAAAAGCGGGATTCCGGCAACAGGCTGTACTATGTGCTGAAGCTTCCCCAGCCTGTCAACGCAAAGAAGATTCAGTTCGGCCTGGCGCGCTATGCCGCCCAGGGCAATCAGATAACGGTGTCAGAGGTCTATTTCTACCACTATGACACCTTGCTGGAAGCAATCATGAACCTGTACCAAGACGATCTCCATACAGTGCTCAGGGAGGATGTGACCCAGGAGACCATAGACGAGCTGCGGGTACAGGTCAATACCGAGGATCCGGTCAGCGGGGAGCTCCATCCCGACAGAGAGCTGCTGGAGCGGGAGCTTGAGACGGCGGAGGCCATTCTGCGCGCCGGGGGATTGAAGGAGTCGGTGCAGGTACATAACGGCATCAGCACGAAGGACGTGGGCAGGGGCTTTGGCGGCCTGAACGCATGGCAGCCCCTCGGGGTGGCTGCGGCGGCCCAGGAGGAAATCGTGGTCTATGTCGGCCATAAGACCAAGAAGACGGGGGAGGCTGCCAATCTGCAGCTGGTGGCTACCCAGTACCATGCCGAGTCAGGAGGCGTGGTAGCGGGGACTGCGGGCCTGAAGATAGGCGCCAACATAGTGACCATCCCGAAGGCGGGAAGCACTACGGGGGTCGAGTCCGGCGGGGCGCTGTACGTGCAGTACACGGGCAACGGCGGAGAGAACGACTTGTATGCCGTCCGCGTCAGCGGAGGGGTGCAGGTGCCGAAGCTGGATCTTTACCAGCTGACGGACAGCGGAGAGCGCCTGGCCAGGGCTACCGCCTATGTGGAGGAGCTGGACGCGTTCGTGGCGCAGATGGAGACGCTCCACGGAGAAGTCCATCAAAATTCCGCCAATGGACAGGTGGCCTATCCCTATGACAGGACGAACTGTATCCTGGGTGCCTCCGACATCCTGCTGGATAAGATGATGCTGTCCCTGCCCGCGGAGCAGATCCGTGCCGGGCTGGGAGAGGGCAGCGCTTCGGAGCGGGCCCAGAAGCTCCTGCAGTCCATGCAGGCCATGGAGGACATGATGTACCTGTTCTACCAGCACAAGGGACTGAACGCGAACGCGGCGGACGCGAAGGACCGGATACCCAAGGGGCATCTGAACATCCGCTACCAGAGGATGTTCTCCGGGGCGTTCATGTACGCAGCGGGGAACCATATCGGCATCGAATGGGGCTCCGCACCGGGCATGGTGACTTCCGTGCCGGTGGCCAGCGACAGTGAGGGAAGGTATCAGTCCGGCAGGTACTTCGGATGGGGCATCGCCCACGAAATCGGGCACTGCATTAATCAGGGCGAATATGCCATAGCGGAGATTACCAACAATTATTTCTCCGTGCTGGCCCAGGCAAAGGACAACAACAGCAGCGTGCGCTTCCAGTACCCTGAGGTGTACAAGAAGGTCACATCAGGCACTAAGGGACGCGCTGGCAATGTGTTCACACAGCTGGGCATGTACTGGCAGCTCCATCTGGCGTATGATAGAGGGTACAATTACAAGACTTATGCGAATCCCGAGGAGCAGCTGGCCAATCTGTTCTTCGCCAGGGTGGACACTTATGCACGCAATACCGCGAAGGCGCCCAGCCCGGGCGGCGTGGCCCTGAAACTGGAGGGAGATAAGGATCAGATTCTGATGCGGCTGTCCTGCGCGGCGGCGGGGCGGAACATCCTGGAGTTCTTCGAGCGCTGGGGCATGACGCCGGACGAGGGCACCAGGGCTTACGCCGCCCAGTTCGAGAAGGAGACCAGGGCAATTTACTATGTGAGCGATGAGTCCAGGTCTTACAGCCTCCGGGGCGGCAGCAGCAGCCTGGGGACTACCGGAACGGTGGAGGCCGTGGGGGATGGAGTGACCGCTGTGGTCAATGCGAACGCGGCAAACCAGGTGGACATCACCCTCAGCTCCAAGGGGATTCCGGAGGGAGACGTGCTGGGCTATGAGATTACCCGGTGCATGATTGAGGGCGGCAGGACAGTGAAGCAGCCAGTGGGCTTCTCCACGGAGAATACCTTCACCGACACTGTCCACATCAACAACAGGGTGGTCTGGTACGAGGTGACGGTAATCGATAAATACCTGAACCGCTCGGCGGTAAAGGTGCTGAGCCCGGTGAAGATAGAGCATGACGGGAGGCTTGACAAATCCTTCTGGACAGTGAGTACCAAGGGCCTGACGGCAGACGCGCCTGTGGGCGAAGGCAGCGACGACGATCCCTGTGAACCGAAGCCGGAGGATGTGGCCATGCGGCTCATCGACGGCAAGGCGGATACCGTGTACACTGCGGATATCAATGGCAATGCGGAAATCGTCATCGAGTTCAACAAGACCCTCACCGTCTCGGGCTTCCAGCATCAGGCGGCAGGCGGGACGGGCGGCTACCGCATTCAGGTGCTGGCGGACGGCGTATGGCTGGATGTGGGCAATGGAACCTTCGGGGGGGACAAGACCGTGTACTTCCACAATGAAAAGGGGGATTATGTGTGCACATACCGGGCCACTGCCCTGAAGCTGATTCCGGACAGCGCCAGCGGACAGATATCCATGGCGGAGCTGGAGGTGATAGGAGTCACCAGCGACAATGTGGACCTCAAGGAGACCCAGGAGGGCATCCCGGCCATCGGAAGGCTATCGGCGGATTATAGATACGGCACCGGGGAGGCGGATGTGATTCCCGCCGGCTCCATCCTGTTCACGGGGGGCTTCAAGGGCAATCCTGCCTATAACGTAGTCCTGCTCTACGACCAGGACGGAAATAACATAGGCGGTGTGGACGCGGAAGGGAATGTGAATGCCCAGAGCATCATACTGGCTGACGTGCCAGCGGCAGGTGTTATCCCCAATGTCAAAAAGGGCACCTGGATTTACTGGATTCCCGCCGGACAGGAGGTGGATTTGTCCAAAATCACCAAAGTCAGGGCAGAGCTTTACCGCGTCAACGATGCATTGACAAATGAAGGGCAGAGGCTGGTCAGCGACTCCCTGTTCGTGGAGATGCCTAAGGAACTGCCGGACATCAGTTTAAGCGGCGGCGTTCCGCAGCAGTGACAGAGCGAAGGAAAAGTCCGGCTAGGACAGATGGGAGACAGTTGTGAAAAGAGATTGGAAGAGAATGTGTAGTATGGCGCTCCTGGCGGCCTTGCTGCTGCCGGGGCGGGCTTTCGCGGAGAGCGGGGACGGCTTTCGCCTGGACAGCTCTGGGCAGGTAGTGCTGGACTCCGACCATGCGGCAAAGGAGGGGATCTCCTCCCTGTGCTTTCGCCTCACGGTGGAGGCAGGACCGGGGGACAAGGTGACCTTTGAATTCGCCGGAAGCAATGCAAGTGTAGCGGAATTCCGCTATAATGAAAGCAATAAGACGATGAATATCTATATGGCAGGGACGAATCCGCTCTTTGCGGCGGGGACGGAGTCCCTGGACATCGGCAGGGTAGTGGTCCGCAACGGAGACGGCGGGGAAGGCTCCGCCGTGGTGGGAGTGGCTGAGGATTCGCTGCAATATGTCTACGGTACCGTGACCAGGACCATGGAGGGCGTTTCGAATCCTGCGGCGGTACAGCTT
>CAMQOJ010000057.1 GCA_947003375.1 uncultured Lachnospiraceae bacterium | reverse complement strand
CCATTACAGCAGGGAATATACGGATTGTTTCCTGCGCGGACAACAGGAGCTCGCGGAGCGGGAGGACGATATCTGCCGTTTCGCGAAGGAAGGTATGGTAATACGGATATGAAGCGGAACGATATGGAAAAAATCCTGAATATAGGGGTGCGGCTGTCCTCGGAGCGGAATCTGGACGAGCTTCTCGTGTATATTCTCAAAAGCGTGATGGAGCTTGCCGGGTGCGATGCGGGGACCTTATATCTCAGAGAGGGGGACGCCCTGAATTTTGAGGTCATGCGCAATGACACGCTGGGGACCTATTCCGGAGGGAGCGGGGAAAAAGCGCAGCTTCCGCCGGTGCCGCTGGACAGGGGAAATGTATGCGCCATGGCTCTGCTGGAAGATAGGACCATCTGCATAGAGGACGTGAAAAACAACAGGGACTATGATTTTTCCGGACCGATCCGCTATGACGCCATGACGGGCTATAACACGCGCTCCATGCTGGTGGTGCCCATGCGCAACAGGCAGGGGGAGCGGATAGGGGTCATCCAGCTGATCAATGCGCTGGACGAGGGCGGAAATGTCTGCGCTTTCGACAGGGACATGATTCTGGTGCTGGAATCGGTGGCCTCGCAGGCGGCGGTGACGATCCAGAATGTATGGTACATGGAGGAAATCGAGGCGCTTATCCAGTCCTTCGTGCGGGTCATGTCCTCCGCCATCGACGAGAGGACGCCCTATAATGCCAGCCATGCCCGCCATATGGCGGAATACGGCGGCAGATTTGTGGAGTATCTCAAGACCTGTGAGGGGCAGAAGGTCTTTTCGCAGGAAGAAAAGGAAGAATTCCTGATGAGCATCCTGCTCCACGATATCGGCAAGCTGGTGACGCCGCTGGAAGTGATGAACAAGGAAAAGAGGCTTTTTCCCGAACAGCACGGGGCCATTGCCCACCGCATGGAAGTGATCCGGCTCCTGGCGGAGATCGACCGGCTGGCAGGGCGCATCACGGAGGCGGAAAAGCAGGAGCGGACAGACGGGACGCTGGAGGCGTGGAAGCTGGTGGAGGAGATCGACTCTGCGGGTTTCGTGAGGGACGAACAGTTGGAGCGGCTAAAGAACCTGTACGGGAGGACGTACAGAGATGAACAGGGAACCGTCCGCCCTTGGCTGGAGCCGGAGGAGTATGCCATGCTTTCCATCCGGAGGGGAACGCTTTCGGAGGAGGAGCGGGGGACCATGGAGGAGCATGTGTCCGTCACGGACCGCCTGCTGTCCCAGATCTGCTTTCCGGAGAAGCTATCCCATGTGCGGGAATGGGCGGCAGCGCACCATGAGCTCCTGAACGGAACCGGTTATCCGGAGCACAGGAAGGGGGATGAGATTCCCTATGAGGTGCGCATGATCACCATACTGGACATCTTCGATTCCCTGGTGGCGGACGACAGGCCGTATAAGCGGGCCATGCCCGTGGAGCGGGCGCTTGCCATTTTAAGAGAGATGGCCGGACAGGAGGGGAAGCTGGATCCGGAACTGACGGAGCTGTTCGTGAAGAGCAGATGCTGGGAGGAAGCCCCTGGGGAGCCGCCCATTGACAAAGACAGAGGCGGATGCTAAGCTTATGGAAAACGGGCCGGCGGGACGCACACGGTGCGGAATGGCCATGGAGGAGGAAAGGACATGCTCTGTATCAAAAACGGAACCGTGCACGACGGCGTGCACAGAGAGGGCTTCCAGGCGGACATCCTGGTGGAGGACGGCAAAATCAAGGCAATCGGGGAGAACCTGGAAATCCCGGGAGACGCGGAAGTGGTGGACGCGGCAGGGCTGCAGGTGTACCCCGGCTTCGTGGAGGCCCACGGGCACATCGGCCTGGACGGCTATGGCATCGGCTATGAGGGGATGGACTACAATGAGCTGAACGATATCATCAGCCCCCAGATGCGGGGAATCGACGGCGTGAAGCCTTTAGACCCGGCTTTGCCCAAGGCCGCGGCGGCAGGAGTCACCTGCGTCTGCGTAGGCCCCGGCAGCGCCAATGTGCTGGGCGGCACTTTTACCACGATCAAGACTGTGGGCAGACGGGTGGACGACATGGTGGTCCGGGACGGCGTGGCCATGAAATGCGCCTTCGGCGAGAACCCCAAGCGTGTATATAGGGATAAGAAGGACTCCAGCCGCATGACCACTGCGGCCCTGCTGCGGGAGACCCTGTTCAAGGCCAGGGAGTACATGGAGAAGAAGGAGGCCGCAGGGGACGATGTCTCCAAGCGCCCGGCCTTCGACATGAAGCTGGAGGCCCTGCTGCCCGTGATGCGCAGGGAAATCCCTCTGAAAGCCCATGCCCACGCAACGGAAGACCTGTTCACGGCGCTGCGGATCGCCAGGGAATTCGACCTGAAGATCACGCTGGAGCATGTGACGGAGGGGCATTTGATCGTAGAGGAGCTGGTGGAGGAGAATGTGCCCCTGGCGGTGGGTCCTACTTTGGGCAGCGCCTCCAAGTTCGAGCTGCGCAACAAGAGCTGGACGACCCCGGGCGTGCTGGCTGCCGCGGGCTGCCAGGTATCCATCATCACGGACTCCCCGGTGATCCCCCAGGAATATCTGCCCCTGTGCGCAGGGCTGGCGGTGCAGGCGGGGATGGATCCCTTTGCGGCCCTCCAGGCCATCACCATCAATCCTGCCAAGCACGCGGGGATTGCGGACAGGGTAGGGTCGCTGGAGGCCGGGAAGGATGCGGACATCGTCGTCACGGACGGCTGCCCCTTTGAGGTCTCCACGAAAGTGAGGCATGTGTTCATAGACGGGAAAGCGGTGGATGTTCCGGTGGAGTGAGCGGGCCCAGCAGGCTGCCCGGCTGTAGGCAGGCAGCAGCCATGGAAGGAGGATTTGCCATACACTGGAAGCGGTGCGGAATCAGGGGGCAGGAGCGATGGAAGTACAGTATGAATTGGTGGACAATGTGTTGAGCGCCGAAGATTTTGTCCGGTTAAAGGTGGCTGCCGGATTCAAAGAAAGGCCGCTGGAACAGGTCGAAAAAGCGCTCAGAAACGGACTTTTCAACGTTTCCGCGGTCTGTGGAGGACAGGTGGTGGGAATGGGGAAGCTCGTGGGCGACGGGGCCATGTACTGGTATCTCCAGGAAATCATTGTCCTGCCCCAATATCAGGGAAAGGGAATCGGAAAAAGCATCGTGAACAGACTGTTGGGGCATATCAAAAGCGTTGCGGAGCCGGGCACTGTCATAGACATAGGCCTGACGGCAGTGAAAGGGAAAGAGCCTTTTTACGAGAGATTCGGTTTTTCTGCCCGTCCAACCGGGATGGGGCAATTGATGAGAATAGAATGACGGCATCCCGGGATTGCCCTTCCGGAAAGCATGGTGAGATGCGTTATTATTAAGGAGGGTAAAACGATGGATAAAGAATGGGAAAGATTATATGAAGAAGCAATGAGCGTTTTGAACCCCCATGATGTTTCAAATAAAATGTGGGTAGGAAGTGTGGCATCTGCCGTACTCACAAAAAAAGGTAATATTTACAAGGGTATATGCATTGACACAGATGGCTCTATAGGAATGTGTGCTGAAAGAAATGCTTTATCAACAATGCTTACATATGGCGAAAGTGAGATTAAAAAAGTGGTTTCAGTATATAAAGATGGAAATATCATTCCGTCTTGCGGTATTTGCAGAGAATTTATGATGCATTTAGGCGGAGATGTGGAAAATATTGAAATTCTACTGGATAAAGAAGGACGGACAATTAAATTGATTGATTTGATGCCCGAATATCCACGACATAAATAAATTCCTGTTTGTATGGGAGATGCGGTTTTCGGGTAGATTTTTCCTTAGTGACCATACAAAGGTGCTAACACTATGTCGTAAAGGTAATCAAGGAAAAAGCAGTGCCAAAACGGTGCAAAAAAATCTCGCAAATAAAAATATATCTCGGAAACAGCGAATTTATGCGGTTTAGGATAATCCAGAATACTGAAAAAACTAAAAAACGCTATTCAAATACAGAGTAGGAGGACAGGATGTATCAGGTCATAGACGGAAAAAAGATTTCCCAGGAGATCAAGGACGAATTAAGGGAAAAAGCGGCGCGGATGAGGGAACAGGGCATAGAGCGCACCCTGGCGGTGATTCAGGTGGGCGCGGATCCGGCCTCCTCCGTGTACGTGCGGAACAAGAAGAAGGCCTGCGAGTATGTGGGCATCCGCTCCCTTTCCTACGAGCTGCCGGAGGAGACCGGGGAGGAAGAACTGCTGGGCATCATCCGGGAACTGAATGAACGTGAGGATGTAAACGGAATCCTGGTACAGCTCCCCCTGCCCTCCCATATCGACGAGGAGAGGGTGCTCCTTGCCATCTCGCCGGAGAAGGATGTGGACGGCTTCCACCCCGTGAACGTGGGGAACCTGAGCATCGGCAGGCCCGGCTACGTATCCTGCACTCCCGCCGGGGTCATCCAGTTGCTGAAACGCTCAGGCATCTCCATCCAGGGGAAGGAGTGCGTGGTACTGGGCCGCAGCAACATCGTGGGCAAGCCCATGGCCATGCTGCTGCTGCGGGAGAATGGCACCGTGACAGTGTGCCATTCCCGGACGGAGAATCTGCGGGAGATTACCAGGCGGGCGGATATCCTGGTAGCGGCAGTGGGAAAGCCCAGGATGGTGGATGAGACTTATGTGAAAGACGGAGCTGTAGTCATAGACGTGGGCATCCACAGGGATGAGGACAATAAGCTCTGCGGGGACGTGGACTTTGAAAGCGTGGCCCCGAAGACATCGTATATCACCCCTGTGCCCGGCGGCGTTGGCCCCATGACCATCGCCATGCTGATGGCCAACTGCGTGGAGGGGATATAGGGAGCAGTGCGGCATGGCTTTTCGGTGTCGGATGCAAGGCGCCTGGAAGGAAGGGACGAGGGGAGTATCTGGTGGGCATCTGGTGAAAATGGAGCGATAGCTATTGCGCTCTCAGCCATTTTTCCAGATGCTCCAATATACGGCCGCTTTTCAATTCCTCCAGGGAAGCCTCCGCCCAGGCCGGGAATGTATGGCGCTCACAGGCGCCGAACAGCGTCACAAGCGGCGCGATAAAGGCGTCCGCTTTCTTCTCCAAATCCGGGATGTGGCCGCCGTAGGCTTCCAGGAAAGCTTCCGCCGCCTCATGGGAGAGGGCGCAGGTCACGTTGCGGACATCGCCGTAGACGATACCTTTTCCCAGCAGGTTGTAATCGAACATAAAGGCATGTTCCTTGTCTTTGGACACAATCAGGTTCGTCCAGTAGAAATCATTGTAGGTCAATGTCCGGGGCAGGGCATCGATTCGGCGGCGGATTTCAGGGTAATGCTCTGTAATGGCCTGCCAGAGTGTATTGTCCTCGGTGCCCGTCTTTTTCGCGATTAATATCATGTTTTCCAGGGTGATTACGTCGGAT
Organism: uncultured Lachnospiraceae bacterium; assembly: GCA_947003375.1. Lineage (GTDB taxonomy): Bacteria > Bacillota > Clostridia > Lachnospirales > Lachnospiraceae > Acetatifactor. The sequence goes on along the minus strand of CAMQOJ010000057.1, from coordinate 7,730 downwards.
TCGTCGTACATGGAATCCACTTCTTCTCCAAGCTGCATTTCTTCTCTGGAATGCCCCTCTTCCATGCCGCAAAGAAAAGCCCTGCCCCTGTCATGCAGTGTCCTGTACCACTTGGCAACAGACCTTGCCACCTGAGGGTCGCTCAGATCCCCTTCCTCGCCCAGCCTGTAATCGCCGGATGCATCCACATCGGGCAGCAGTAGGGCGTTCTCCGTGCGGCCCAGCAGAGGCAGGGTGGGTATCCCCAGCTCTGACAGCATCAGATAGCTGCGGATTTCCCGTGTATCCTCTTTCTTCTCAAAGACCTTCAGGATGTACCTTTTCCCCTCCGATTCCACCCGATACAGAGAGATTCCGGCCTTCGACCGGATAAGCGAACAGACAGGGCAGCGCAGGCCCAGTTCGGCGAGCTGTAAAATATAAGATGAGGGCGCAAGCTTACAGGGCTGTCCCAATTGTGACAATATCCCATTGACTCGCTCCAACAGATGCTCGTCCATGCCCTCCCAGCCAAGGAGCTCCGCGCCGCTGAACCGCTGTAGCTGCGCCACATACCTGATTTCATGCTGTGCGAAGGCCTGTTTTGCCTCTCTGGGAAGCTGGCTTGTCAGGACCTGGGAAGGTATGAGCTGCACAGGCGCCTTGTAGGGAAAGCCTTTTTCAAATTCCGCCATTTCCGCCGGGTCCACCTCGTAGACGCAGTCTTCCAGATACCGTCCCTCGATGCCCTCCAAAGCGCCCTCGTACAGCTCCATGGCCATCAGCGCGTCCAGGCTGCTTCCGTCCGCGGACAGAATGCCATACCGGCTGGCCCTCCGGAACCCGAATCTGGGATAATAATCGGGATGCCCGTAGAAGACGATTGCGCGGTATCCAAGCTCCGCCGCCCGTGTGATGGAATGGCGCATCAGGGCAGAACCTACCCCCATCCTCTTGTAGTCCGGGTGGACGCTCAAGGGGCCGAAATTCAGGACTTCTATTTCTGCGGCCCCCACCTTCGCCAGGCTGTAGATGACATGCCCTACGATTTTACCGTCCACCTCTGCCACGAAGTCCAGATCAGGCACGAAACAGGGCAGGCCCCTTAACTTGTGCACGATCAGATGCTCCCCGTCGCAGGTGGGATGGTCCATCGCGCCCCAGAAGGCCTCCCGGGTCAGCTCCTCCACCTGGCGGTAATCCGCAGGTATCTCCTTCCTGATTCTGATATCCATTGTCTGCAACCTCCCCTTTTTTCATGTTTCTGCGATTTCCTCGTGCCGGCATCCCCTTTACGAACCGCTATGAAAATGAATAAGGGAATTATAGCATGTGTGGAAATAATATACAATATTTTTCAGCCTTTTCAGCTTCTAGCCGGTTGGATGGAAGCGCTTGCGGGGCTGCGGCAGGGGCTTTAGATTTGTTAAGGAATACAGCCGGAATCTATTAAGGAACAGGAGGTATGCTGGATTTATAGAGAAATACATACAAGGAGGTATCCAATCATGTGGTGTGGACACAAATCAGGGAAAAGGGCCGCGCTGCTGGCCGTGATTCTTTCCCTGGGGCTGACTGCCTGCGGCAGCAGGGAAAAGGAGAAGGAGAGCCGGCTGTCCGGCACGGTGTATGTGCCGAAATTTACGGAGCTCAAGCTGGAGGCGGAGGGCCTCAGCGCTGGCTGTGCGGACAGCCGGAACATATATCTGGCAGCCAATGCAAATGAAGCGGTTCCGGCAGACAGCGCAGCGGCCAATTATGTGAGCTTCCTCTACAGGATACCGCTGGAGGGCGGAGAGGCCGTGAAGCTGGAGCAGTACCAGCCGGTGCCTCTTCCGGAGGGGACGGAGGGAAATGTAAGCATCCAGGAACTCTCTGTGGGGACAGAGGGCACCCTGTGGGTCACGGAGAATGTGTACAGCTACACCTTCCAGCTCCCTGAGGGATTCAATGAGGAGACGGACGATAAATGGCAGTACCAGAGCGATATCCAGGAGACTGTGATCCGACGGCAGCTGGATGCCACAGGGAAAGAACTGAAGCGCGTCGATATCAGCGGGCTGGCGCAGAAACTGGATGTGGATACTGTCTACAGCACAGCCTTCGACCGGGACGGCAACATCTATGCCGTAACGGAGAAGAAGATATTCGCTCTGGATCCCGGGCTGCAGGTGCTGTTCACGGTGGAGGGCAAAGACATGACAGGCGCATTGACGCCCATGGGGGACGGCACCCTGGGCATGATCTGTTCTTCTTACAATGAGGAAACCCAGACCTCGGACAATGTGCTGAAGACCATCGACCCGAAAAAGAAAGCCCTGGGGGCAGAATATCCCATGCCTCTGAATGCCTATGGCATACAGCCCGGCCGAGGGGCCTATCAGTTCTATTATCAGAACGGAGATACGGTATATGGCTGCAGGTCAGGCGCCAAAGAGGGGGAGAAACTGTTCTCATGGGTGGATTCCGATATCAATCAGGACGACATCAACTTCTACTTCCCTCTGGAGGACGGCAGAGTGGCGGCAGTCAGCCGGAAGTGGGAGCTGGATACGGCGAAGTACGAGCTGGTGCTGATGACTCCCACTGACAGGTCATCCCTGCCGGAGAAGACGACGTTGACTTACGGCACTGCGGGGCTCAGCTGGGAGATGCGCAGAAAAATCATAGATTTCAATAAAACCAATGACAAGTACCGCATCGAGGTCAGGGACTACAGCCAGCTGAACACAGGCGATGACAATGCCGCGGGGATTGCCAGGCTGAACATGGACATGATGGCGGGCAACGGGCCGGACATTCTCGACATGGGGGCGTTGCCCATACGCCAGTATGGAGCCAAGGGACTTTTGGAGGATTTGTGGCCTTTCATCGAAAAGGATAAGGAGATCGGCCGGGAAAAGCTTATGGAGAAGGTATTCGAAGCCGCGCAGCAGGACGGAAAGCTGTTCCAGATATTCGAGAACTTCGGCATTCAGACCGTGGCAGGGGCCAGAGAGGTGGTGGGGGACCGGATGAGCTGGACGCTTCATGACCTGAAAGAGGCCAGGAAAAAGATGCCGGAAGGCTGCGCCATCTTCGGGATGTACGATACCAGGGAGAGCATGCTGCAGACTGTGCTGTACCAGAGCATGGGAAGTTTCGTGGACTGGACGAAAGGAGAGTGCAGCTTCGACAGCGATGGCTTCAAGGCCCTGCTGGAATTCTGCGGCAGCTTCCCGGGCAGCGATGAACTGTAGCAGAATCAGGAAGAGACCTATGAGAGCGACAGCTCCCGTATCCTGAGCAGGAAGCAGATGCTGGCCCAGATTACGCTGTATGACCTTGGATGGACTTATCAGGAGTACAAGGCGGCCTTTGGCGGGGACATTTCCTTTATAGGATACCCCAGGGAGGACGGCAGCACGGGGAGCACATTCTGTCACAGCGCCGGGCTGGCCATGTCCGGCAAGTGCAGGGACAAAGAAGGTGCCTGGATATTCATGCGCAGACTGCTGCTGCCCAGGCTGACAGAGGAGAACAATCATTCCGACATGATGCCCACCAACAAGGCGGACTTTGAATTCGCAGTCAGGAAAGCCATGGAGCCCCAGTACCAGGTGGATGAGGAGGGAAAGCAGGTTCTGGACGAGAACGGGAATCCCATCCCGCTGCCTTTGGGAAAAGCCTGGATTTCGGACTCTGTAGAGATAGAGCTTCCCAGACCCTCCCAGGAGGACTATGACCGATTCATGGAGCTGTATAATGCTACCAGTTCCGTAAACTATCAGGACGAGAATATCACCAAAATCATAACAGAGGAGGCAGCCGCGTATTTCTCCGGGGACAGGACCCTGGAAGACATCGCCAGACAGATTCAGAGCAGAGTCAGCCTATATGTAAACGAGAATCGCTGACGCACTGTAAATTTCAGAAGAGTGACAGGGAGGAATCAGAGTGAGCAACAGGATAATAGAAGTAGGCCTGGAGAAGACCATAGCCACAGAGAAAACGGAAACCCAAAAAAAGAATACGGATGGAGCGGACAGAAGACGCGAGAAGATTGAAAAGGGCTACGGCTGCATGGGGAAGAACAGCGAACGGAAATACAAGGCCGTATCCAGGAATGGAGATACCCTGGAGCTGAGCCAGGCGGGAAGCAGACTGGGAGACAAAGGGGATGCCGGAGCGTCCCCCGGGAAAAAGGTCATCGCGGAGTCCAATGGACAGATATCAGAAGCAGTCCTGTCAGGGTACTCCCGGTCAAAGCTGCGGCAGCTCTATGCTGATAAACAGATTACCAGACAACAGTATGAGCGCGTCCTGAAGAAGAAAGGGAAGATGAGGTGATTGGCGTTAAGATTTGTTCAGATTCTTTTCAGGAACCATTAAGGCTGCTGTGAGAGAATAGATACATCAAAGGGAACACAGCAATGACGACTTTGAAATATGCGGGAAAGGAGAGTGCAGGGTTGCAGGTGCCCCATCACCTGTTGACATAGAGAAACCACAAAAGAGAGTCGAAAGGAGAGACGGATATGATGAACAGACAGAACAAAATGAAGGGTATCGTAAAGAAATGCACGATATTGTGCATGGTGGCAATGATGGCGCTGTCCATGGCGGCCTGCGGAGGCAAGGGCGGGGGGACGCCCCGGAAACCGAATGTCCAGGAATCCGTGGAAAAGAAAGACACGAAGAAGGACAATAAGACCGGCAAGAAGGAGGAGAAGAAAGACAACAAAAAGGCAGAGGCGAACCGGAAACCGGAGACCGGGAATGTAAACAAGCAGGATAAGCCGGGGCAGAATCAGGGAAGTGCCGGAGCGGGCGCAGACAAGAAGCCGGAAGAAGGAAAACCGGAGCAGGAGCTTGGCGAGACCGGAGCGGGCGCCGACAAGAAGCCGGAAGAAGGAAAGCCGGAGCAGAAGCCTGGCGAGACCGGAGCGGGCGCCGACAAGAAGCCGGAAGAAGGAAAGCCGGAGCAGAAGCCTGGCGAGACCGGAGCGGGCGCAGACAAGAAACCGGAAGAGAAGCCTGGTGAGACCGGAGCGCCGACTGGTGAGAAACCGGGAGAAAAGGATCCGGCAGGCACCGGAACGGCCGGAGGTCAGGCGGACAAAGACGGGAAGCCGGAGGCCACTCAGGCGCCCAAGGAATCGGGGCAGAAAGGAGGCGGCACAGGAACCAGGACCGGCAAATAAGGCTGGCCGGAGAGAAAGAATCATGTATCCGGCGGCAGACGCGGGACTTGAGACGAGGTTTTGGGGATAAGGGGTTACGGCAAGAAGCGGGCTGCGGGGAAATATGCAGTCCGCTTCCGGTATGAGAGGATTGATTTTTACCTTTACAGAACATGGTAAATTTGGTATCTTTTATGGCAGGAACTGAAAGCGGGACGAGGTATAGCGTATGGGCAGAGAGCATGTATTGATTATTGAAGACGACGCAGACATCCGAGAGGGCGTGCGCATCCTTTTGGAAAGCGAAAATTATGGCGTGGAGGAAGCCGAAAACGGGAGGAAAGGGCTGGAACTGTTGAGGGAGGAGACCGATCTGGTCATACTGGACGTGATGATGCCGGGCATGTCGGGGCTAAGGACCTGCGAGGAAATCAGGAAAGTGTCCAATGTCCCGGTGTTGTTCCTGACGGCAAAAGCCCAGGAATCCGACAAGCTGATCGGCCTGATGGCAGGAGGGGACGACTATCTGGCCAAGCCATTTTCCTACGCGGAGCTCCTGGGCAGGGTGAAGGCTCTGCTGCGCCGGTATCATGTCTACATGGGGAAGGCTTCCGGAACCGGGGAGGAGAAGGAAAACTATCTGGAGATGGGCGGAATCAGGATACACAGGGAATTCAATGAGGTCTTTGTAGACGGAGCGGCGCGGGAGATGTCGGACATTGAATACCATATGCTGCTGTTGATGATGCGGCATCCCAGGAAGATATTCTCGGCCCAGAACCTGTATGAGAGCGTGTGGCAGGAGCCGTATTTCTACTCCTGCAACGGTACGGTGATGGTGCACATCCGGAAGCTGCGGGTAAAGATTGAGAAAGATCCGCAGAATCCCAAAATCATCAGGACAGTATGGGGAAAGGGGTACAAATTTGACGTGGATAGCCGGTAAGATGAAATCGATGTACTTCCAGCTGCTGCTGCTTCTGGCAGCGGCTTCCGCAGCGGCCCTCCTGGCTTTCTGGGGCTTGAACTACGCAGGGACATATGCAGTGGAACGTTATTGCTACAATTCGGACTATATCAGGAACAGGGATCAGTCCTATGTGGACAGACTGCAGAGCTATATCGACAGGAACGGGCTGGAGTCTAAGGATGCGGGAGTCCTGTTGGCCTGGGTGAAGGGACAGAAAGTGCTCTCTGTCTGTGTCTATAAGGATGACAAAATTGTCTTCGATTCGGATTATCCGGAGCAGGAGATGTGGGAGGAGGAAATCGAAGCCTATGAGTATGGCTGGGAGAATTTCTATCCCATCACATTCGCAGATGGCGCGGCCAAAGTGAGCATCATGGGGAACTATGCCTATCAGTTCTACAATTACGCCATGTTGGGAGCGATTTTGCTGTCCGTGCTGATATTTTTGACGATTTTCCTGTTGGGCATCCGCACGAAGATGAAGTATATCTCGCTGCTGAGCAATGAAATCAGGATGCTGGAGAGCGGCAGCCTGGACTACAGGATTACGGTGCGGGGCCGGGACGAGCTGGGGAGCCTGGCGGAGGGGCTGGACTGCATGAGGGAGTCTTTCCGCAGCCTGATAGACAGGGAGACGGCGATGATGCGGGAGAACCAGCGGATTGTCACGGAGATGTCCCATGACCTGAGGACTCCGGTGACATCCATCATGCTGTACACGGAAATCCTGAAAAAAGGGAAGTACAATAGCGAGGAACAGATGAGGGAATATATCGAGAAGATAGAGCGGAAAGCCGGCCGGATGAAGCATCTGACAGACCATCTCTTTGAATATTCCATGGTGACGGGAGAGACGCAGATCGTCCTGGAAGAGCCGGATTCCTTCAAGGTCCTGTTCTATGATTTGATTTCGGAGTTGTGCAGCTATCTGGAACAGAGGGGGTTCCGGGTGGAAGCCCGGCTGGACTGGCCCCGGTGCAGGACAAGGGTCTGTACGGACTACCTGACCCGCATCATGGACAATGTGGCGTCAAATATCGTAAAATATGCCGATGACGGGGAGCCTGTGGAGGTAAGGGCATTTCAGGACAGGAAGCTGGCGGGATTCTCCTTTGAGAATGCTGTGAGACAGGGCGGCGAGCAGGCGGAGAGCACATGTATCGGCATACAGAGCGTGGGCAGCATGATGGAGAAGATGGGCGGAAGCTGCAGGGTCCGGCAGGAAGACGGACGGTTTCGGATAGAACTGCTCTTCGTCTCGGAGGAGCAGCTCGAGGAATTGCCGAAAGATTAAGAAAGTTGCTGGCAGCCCAATTTCAGATCCGTGCCATCAGAGCTATATTGATTATTCTGCAAAAACTATGCTTGGATTGCTTCCAATCGTAATAACCGCTGACGGCCTATACGTTACACAGGGCCCGAAATAGTTGCAATCCCTGCATTCTATGATAAAATGGTGATAAGAAACGAAAAAACCTCTCAAAAGGAACTGCGAGGAAACTGAATGAAAAAATACAACAATTTTGACCTGCATTTCACATTTGACAGAAAAAATGAGACAATCGGTTTTCTCCATGCGGAGTATGTGCATCCGCTGAAGCAGGAACTGGTGCAGGCGT